>NZ_JBIYSM020000039.1:0-44506 GCF_044759095.2 Brevibacillus soli | reverse complement strand
TAACAAAAATTACGTTAGGTGTGTTTGCCATTCTCAAAAAGGGCGAAAAAACTAATTGACATAGTACGCTTATACACAAAAAAAGACCTCCCACTACAATCAAGAAATGGGAGGTCTTTTCACCCATCGAACGGAAGCAGGCGCTCGCGCTCGGCAGGGCACATCTTCAATTTGAACGGTTTACTCGGTTACGTGAGCGAAATGCTCTTCTACAATCGTCGCACAGCGCTCGCAAATCTGCGGGTGGGCTTTGTGTACACCGACGTCCGTCTTGACGACACGGCAGCGCTCGCATTTTACTCCGTCTGCAGCCGTTACCAGCACTGTGATGCCTTCAAGCTTGGTTGCATCTTCCGGTGCGGTTTCCCCCGCTTTATGCAGGTCGACATGTGCCACGATAAAGAGGTCGGCAAGGTCTGACATGGAAGCAAGCACGTTGGCCACTTCTTCGTTGTGCGGGTACAGGGCCAGTTTCGCGTCGACGGAGTTGCCGAATACCTTGTTGCGGCGCGCCTCCTCCATCGCTTTCAAGACTTCGTCCCGCACAGCGAGGAAGGCGTCCCACTTGCTCTGTGCCTCTGTCGCGAAGCCCAGGTGCTGCTCGTTCGCTTCCGGCATGTCGGTCAGCTGCACGCTTGCTTCATCCACGCCCGGGATGTAGCGCCATACCTCATCAGCGGTATGCGGCAAAATCGGAGCGACCAGCTTCACCAGATTGAGCAGGCAGTCGTACATGACAGTCTGAGCTGCACGTCGTTTGAGACTGGACGGAGCTTCGACGTAGAGGCGGTCCTTGCAGATGTCCAGATAGAACGCCGACAGGTCGATCGTGCAGAAGTTGTGAACGGCGTGGAATACGGTATGGAATTGATACTCGTCGTATGCTTTCCGCACCCGTTTCACCACCTGTGCCCCCTTGGCCAGCACATAGCGGTCCAGTTCGCTCAACTGCTCGTAAGCGACGCGGTCCTGATTCGGATCAAATCCGTCCAGGTTCCCCAGCAGGAAGCGGAAGGTGTTGCGGATTTTGCGATAAATTTCCGCGATCTGATTCAAAATCGCATCGGAAATCCGTACGTCCGTCTGATAGTCAACAGATGCTACCCACAGGCGCAGAATGTCTGCCCCCAGTTTGTCGATGACTTCTTGCGGCACGACTACGTTGCCGAGCGACTTGGACATTTTTCGCCCTTCCCCGTCCAGTGCAAAGCCATGGCTCAAAACACCCTTGTATGGAGCGCGGCCGTGTATGGCAACGGATGTGGACAGGGACGAGTTGAACCAGCCGCGGTATTGGTCTGAGCCTTCCAGATAGAGATCGGCAGGCCAGCTGAGGTCTTCCCGTTCTGCCAGGACCGCTTGGTGGCTGGAACCGGAGTCGAACCAGACGTCCATGATGTCTGTTTCTTTGCGGAATTCGCCGTGTCCGCACTTGGAGCAGGTGAGGCCTGCCGGTACAAGCTCGCTCGTATCTTTGGAGAACCAAACGGAAGAACCTTCTTTGCGGAACAGTTCCGCCACGTGATCAATCGTCTTGTCATTGATGATCGGCTCGTTGCAGGATTTGCAGTAGAAAATCGGGATCGGTACGCCCCATACGCGTTGACGGGAGATACACCAGTCGCCGCGGTCGGCAATCATGTTGGCCAGACGGGTTTCACCCCAGTGCGGAACCCATTTTACTTCCTTGATCGCATCCAGCATTTGCTGGCGGAAGCCGTCGATGGAAGCAAACCATTGCTCTGTCGCACGGTAAATCACCGGTTTTTTCGTCCGCCAGTCGTGCGGGTACGAGTGGGTGAAAAAGCTGAGTTTTAAGAGCGCACCGACTTCTTTCAGTTTTTCCGTAATCGGCTTGTTGGCATCGTCGTAGAACAAGCCTTCAAAACCTGGCGCTTCGGCTGTCATTTTCCCTTCATGGTCAACCGGACACAATACGCCAAGGCCGTATTTCTGTCCTACGTTGAAGTCGTCTTCCCCGTGTCCAGGAGCGGTATGGACGCATCCCGTACCGGCATCCAGCGTCACGTGTTCGCCCAGAATAAGCGGAGACTCACGGTCGTAGAACGGATGCTGGGTCACGACGCCTTCCAGTTCGCTGCCTGCATAGGTCGCCAGTACCTCAACGCTCTCCCAGCCAATTTCTTTTGAAGCCGCTTCAAGCAGGCCGCTCGCCAGCAAGAATTTGCGGTTGTCCGCAAGTACCACACTGTACTCGAGTTCAGGGTGAAGGGTAATTGCCAAGTTGGCCGGAATCGTCCATGGAGTCGTGGTCCAAATGACTACGCCAGTATCCGTATCCAGTTTGCCTTTGCCGTCTTTTACCTGGAAGCTGACGTAAATGGACGGCGAACGCTTATCCTTGTACTCGATTTCCGCGTCTGCCAGTGCGGTTTCCGACGAAGGAGACCAGTAGACACAGCGCAGTCCTTTGTAGATATAGCCTTTCTTTGCCATTTCTCCGAATACGCGGATCTGTTGCGCTTCATACTCAGGCTTCAGCGTTACGTACGGGTTTTCCCAGTCTCCGCGCACGCCGAGTCGCTTGAATTGGCTGCGCTGCTTGTCAATGTAGCTCCACGCGTACTCTTCACAGCGCTTGCGGAAGTCGTTTACTTCAATATTCCGCCGGTCCAGCCCCTCGGCGTTGATAATCGCCTGCTCAATCGGCAAGCCGTGCGTATCCCAACCCGGTACATAGGGCGCATGGAAACCAGCCATGGATTTGTAGCGGACGATGAAGTCCTTCAGAATTTTGTTCAACGCATGGCCGATGTGAAGATTGCCGTTTGCGTACGGAGGACCGTCATGCAGGATGAAGGTTGGTCGGCCTTTGGTACGCTCCTGTACCTTTGCATACATGTTCTGTTCATCCCACCACGCTTGTATTTCGGGTTCGCGTGTCGGCAGATTTCCCCGCATCGGGAAATCGGTTTTGGGCAGATTAAGGGTTTTGCTGTAGTCCATTGCCTGATTCACTCCTCGTTCATAAGTAACAAAAAAAAGCCTCCACTCATCCCTGTAGGGACGAGAGAAGGCTCCCGCGGTACCACCCTAATGAACACAGATCTGCGGATTACAGTCTGGTCACTTTTTCATTCGTAACGGGAATGACGCGCTCACTTACTTGCGGCAGGTATAACGAGCTCCGCTTTCGGCTATTGAACTCCCGGGTGATTTTCGGTGATGGCGACTGACCGGGCTTCCACCTGTCCCCGGCTCTCTTGGCAGTGCTTGATCACGTACTCGTCCCGTTCATCGTTGTAAGGATTTTACACTTGTATGTTTCATAAAAAGTTTGCAATCAATTATAGTACCATGATTGACGGTTCGTCAACGGTTTATTCCGTCACCAAAGAGGAATCCGCTTGTTCAATGTCGTCCCAAGCGCCGTTTTCCAACATCTCCAACTGGGCTTCCAGCAGTGTGCGGAAACGCATGCGATAGACGGATGCGCGCTTTTTCAGCTCTTCGATTTCAATTGCAATCTTGCGGGATTTGGCCAACGCTTCGTTGACAATCCGGTCGGCGTTTTTCTCCGCTTCCTTCAAAATCAACTGGGCTTCCTTCCGCGCATTCGATTTTACATCTTCTGCCGTTTCCTGCGCCACGAGGATCGACTTGCTGAGGTTTTCCTCCAGGCTCTTGTAGTGGTCGACCCGCTCATTCAGCATGGCAACACGCTCTTCCAGATCCTTCTTTTCCTTAATCAGGAGCTCGAACTCCTTAATGATCTGATCAAGAAACTCGTTCACTTCATCGATGTTATAGCCGCGAAAACCCGTACTAAATTCCTTATTGTGTATGTCCAATGGCGTTAAAGGCACGAGAACCCCCCACTTTTTCCAGAATCGTACAACATGATTTCGACAACGATAGCGCTTTTCCTGCCGGAAATTGCAAATTTTTGGTCTGTTTTCATCTTATGTGACCAAGCCGACAATCATGCGCAAACGCCCGCTGCGAGTCGGCCCAGACACCTCCAGGATCCGAAAGCGGCCGAATCCGGCAAGGGAAATCATGTCTCCTGCCTGCAGCGCATGAGCGGGATCATCTACGATCTTCCAGTTCACCTTTAGCTTTCCTGCGCGAATCGGCACCAGCGCCTTGGCTCGCGACAGGTTGTACACCTCGCCAATCACGGCATCAACCCGCGGCGACGGAACGGTAACGGTTTTTTCCGCAAACCGGATTTCCGGCGGTTGAAAATCCTGCCAATCGACGGCCTCAAATCGAACAGGCACACGATGGATATGCGTTACCTGGGAACAGACGAAGTCAGCCACCTCTGCGGCAATCACGACGTAGCATCCTTGTGAGCCGACGATCATGTCGCCAAACTTCTCCCGCTTCAAACCGACGTGTAACAGCGCTCCCATCACATCGCGGTGCTGCAGGGTCAGAAAGCGCTGATCCGCCTGAATGTGCAGGAGTGTCAGTCCGAAATCGGCTTCTTCCACGACAAAATAATCTGGATGCAAAAGAGCCCTTACCCGCTCTGCACCTTCGTACCCGCCGCTGGCCGATACAGTTACATCCTGCACCTGCGAGGAAAGGCTTTGCAAAATGGACAACTGACGCGGATCCAAAAAATCAGTAAGGCGCATGGATTGCTTCCGCTCCACCAGCGTCAGCATTTCCAGCGCCCTTTCCACAAAGGGAAGCTCTTCTTTTCGAAAATGGTTAAAGATACTCATGGCCGTCCGTCCCTAGAACAGTTTCATCAGAATCGACAGGAGACCGATCCGCGCAAAGTGAAGGGCAAACAGCGCAACGATCGGGGAGATGTCGATGAAGCCAAGGGTCGGGATGAAGCGGCGAAACGGCGCCAAATATGGTTCCACCAAACGTACCAGCAGTTGCCCGATGCCCGTATCCCGCATTTGCGGCACCCACGACATCAATACGTACGCGATGATCATGTACTGATAGACGGTAAAAACAAAATCGATAATGGTTATGACATAGCCCATCTGGACTCACCCTCTGTGAAAAATTCTACTCCTCAACAACACCGGAAATCGTGCCTTGGATATCAACATGATCCGGCGTGCAGACGAAAATATGGTCGCCTACTTTTTGAATATCGCCATTCAGGGCGTAAACCGTGCCGCTGAGGAAGTCGATAATCCGTTTAGCCTGGTCCTTATCCACCCGCTGCAGGTTCACCACCACCGGACGGCGATGACGCAGGTTGTCCGCGATATCCTGTGCGTCGCTGTAGTGACGCGGTTCAAACAGGATCAGGCGGATGCCTTCCTTTTCGCGCGCTGCCTGGAACGGGACGACATTATTTGCCCGAGAGACGGGAGTCCGCTTGGGATAGCGCTCCTGCTCGTCCTGTTCTTCTTCCACAACCGATTCCTCGAAGTACTCTTCGTTTTCAAACCCCAAAAAGCCCATAATCTTATTCATAACACCCATGGGTATCCTCCTCCCCGCAGACCAGGATTACGACTCGTCCGGCTTCACCAGAATGGAACCGAGCCTGACATATGTGGCACCTTCCTCAATTGCGACTTCAAAATCCCCGGACATGCCCATGGAGAGTTCTTCAATAGTGGCATGAGCAAAATCCCACTGATTGATTCGCTCTTTCCACTCAGCGAGTTGACGAAAGACGGTTCGCGTCTCTTCCGGGTTTTCGACATGAGGCGCCATGGTCATTAATCCCAAAATCCTTATATGTTTCATATTACTGGTTTCCCGCAAAAAAGCCAATACATCATTGGGACTAAGCCCAAATTTTGTCTTTTCGCCGGAAATATTCAGCTGCAGAAAGCACGAAACGACACAATCCAACTGTTTTCCCCGCTTGTTGAGGGCCTCAGCCAGTGACAATCGATCCAACGAATGTATGTAGGTGAAACGGCCCACCACGTCTTTTACCTTGTTGGTTTGCAAGTGACCAATAAAATGCCAGGTTCCCTGATCACCGTATTGTTCGTACTTCGGCAGGGCATCCTGAACGCGATTTTCCCCGATGTGTGACACGCCGACATCCAGGAGATCACCGATCACTTCTGCGTCGACATATTTCGTAACTGCGATGATTTTGACATCTTCCCGCTTCCGGTTACTCCGGTGGCAGGCGGCCGTAATTCGTTCTTCAATCCGTTTCAATCTCTCACGAAGTTGTTCCCGTTCACTTGTGCGCATGAGACTGCAGCTCCTTTCCTACTCTTTCCAACCAATAAAGGACGCCATCCGCCCCGTTTTCCCCGCTTCCTTGCGATGGGAGAAAAACAGGTCGGTCCGGCAGCTTGTACACCAGCTCGTCCGCAGCACCTGTTCTTCCTGCACCCCCGACTCAGCCAGGATCTCTTGATTCAGTCGGGCCAAATCCAGCAAGTACCGTCCGTTTTCCCGCGGGGTGATTGCCGCTTGCCAATTTTCGGCGGACTTACGGACACGCTCCGCGATCCGCTCATCCACTTCATAGCAGCAGCCGCCAATGGACGGCCCGATGGCCACCTGCAACTCTTCGGCACGCGTCCCGTAATGAGAGTGAAAGGCCTTGACCATTTCCTCGGCAATACGGCCGACGGTTCCCTTCCAGCCGGCGTGAGCCAATCCGATTGCCCCGGTCGTCGGGTCGAGGAAAAAGAGCGGTACGCAGTCGGCGTAAAATGAGGTGAGAAGAATCCCCGTCCGGTTGGTGTGAAGGCCATCCGCAGCAGGCACCACGTCTGCGAGGCTTTCCCTTCCTGCCCCGCCGGCGGTTACCTGACAAACCGTATTACCGTGCACCTGTTCGGCGCAGGTCCATGTTTCAAAGGGCATGCCCAATTGTTGGGCAAGTCGTTTTCGGTTGGCTACCACTCTTTCATCCGCGTCGCCTACATGCAGCCCCATGTTGCTGGCGGAAAACGGAGGCTCGCTGACTCCCCCCGTCCGCAGGGTGAATCCTGCCACCAAATCGGGATGTTTTTCTTCCCACTCGCGTATATGCAACGGCCGGTTCGGATCCGACCAGACAAACGGCTCAGTCATGGTGTCAACCTCCTCCATATGGGTAATCATACCACAGCCGAAAAGAAAAGAAAGACACAAGTCCCTGTGCCTTTCCCCGTTCGTTATGCCCGGTACTCTTCGTCGGCATTGTTCTTTGCGTCCACTTTCAACGTCTCTTCCATCCGGACCAATACAACGTCTTTCCCGATTTTCACAATGTTTCGCCAGGGAATCACATAGTCGTTTCCCGCGGCGAAAAATCCAAGGAATTTTCCCGGACCGGGCACAACGATCGCTTCCACTCGCCCGTGACGCAGATCAATTTCCAGATCAGAAATCTGACCCAGCCGCTTTCCATCCAGGATGTTGACTACTTCTTTTGTCTGAAAGTCGGAAATTTTGACCAATCCTGTTCACCTGCGCTTTCCTCCATTACTTCTAGTATATGAAGGGGTAGGCGATTATGTCCGAGAAAAAAGGCCCGAGCATATGCCGGGGCCATGAATCTTACGACTGCACGTGTTTTTGCATGTGGGCGATTGCTGCCTTTTCCAAACGGGAAACCTGCGCCTGTGAGATGCCGATTTCTTCGGCGACCTCCATTTGTGTCTTGCCCTCGTAAAAGCGCATGGAAAGGATCATTTTTTCCCGCTCGCCCAGGCGCTGCATGCCCTCGCGAAGGGCGATCTCCTCCACCCAGGTTGCGTCCTTGTTCTTTTCATCGCTAATCTGATCCATCACGTAGATGGGATCGCCCCCGTCCTGGTAAATCGGTTCGAACAGCGAAACCGGATCCTGGATGGCGTCCAAAGCAAACACGACATCTTCTTTGGCAACGTTCAGCTCGTTCGAAATTTCCACGATCGTAGGTTCCCGGGAGTGCTTGTTTGTCAGGTTGTCTCTCACCTGCAGCGCTTTGTATGCAATATCCCGCAAAGATCGCGACACGCGTATCGGGTTGTTGTCCCGCAGATAACGTCGAATCTCGCCAATAATCATGGGAACGGCGTAGGTGGAGAATTTCACGTTCTGGCCGAGATCAAAGTTGTCAATCGCCTTCATCAATCCGATGCAACCCACCTGGAACAGGTCGTCGACGTACTCGCCCCGGTTGTTAAACCGCTGAATGACGCTCAACACCAGCCGAAGGTTGCCGTTCACCAGTTTTTCCCGCGCTGCCAGCTCGCCGCTCTGCAATCGTTCGAATAGTTCCCTCATTTCTTTGTTGGTCAATACCGGAAGCTTCGAGGTGTCTACCCCGCAGATCTCTACCTTGTTGCGCGTCACGTCTTTCCCTCCTCGAAGAAAAGAAAAAAGTTCCTAACCCGGATGTCTTGAAAGGCCGCGTGCTGACGCTTGCGCCGAACAAGAGAGTGGCTGAACCAACCATCCACTTTCTGGTACGGTTTAGGAACAGTATCCCCTTCGATTTGGAAAATATGCGTTACACCATTTTGTTGAATTCTTTTCGCAAACGTTTAATGATTCGCTTTTCGAGTCGGGAAATGTACGATTGGGAGATGCCAAGCAGGTCGGCGACGTCTTTCTGGGTCTTTTCCTCTCCGCCCGCCAGCCCGAAGCGGAGCTCCATGATGATTCGTTCCCGTTCGGTAAGTTTATCCAGCGCTTTTTTCAACAGTTTGCGGTCCACCTGATCTTCGATGTTCTTGTAGATGGTATCGTTCTCCGTTCCCAAGACATCGGACAGCAGCAGTTCGTTCCCGTCCCAATCGATATTGAGCGGCTCGTCAAACGATACCTCGGAGCGGATCTTGTTGTTGCGGCGCAGGTACATGAGAATTTCGTTTTCGATACAGCGGGAAGCGTACGTCGCCAGCTTGATGTTCTTCTCCGGGTCAAAGGTATTGACTGCCTTGATCAGGCCGATGGTACCGATACTGATCAGATCTTCGATGTTGATCCCGGTATTTTCAAACTTGCGGGCAATGTAGACGACGAGTCGCAGGTTGCGCTCGATCAACATGCTGCGCACAGCGGAATCTCCCGAAGGAAGGCGGCTTAAGAGGATTTCTTCTTCTTCACGGGTGAGCGGCGGTGGTAACGCTTCGCTGCCGCCGATGTAGTAGATCTCTTCGGCGCGGGCACCAATCCACAGCAGAATACGATACCAGAGCAATTGAATACTGAGGCGAAGTTTTATGTACATATTAGCCCTCCTGTTCTAGAGATGTGCTGGTTTGATGAGGATCCATCTGCATCAAGGCGGGATGGACAATCGCTTGGTACTGTTGATCGGCAGCGAGACCGAACGGATTCAGTCCGATCAGAACCCTTGAACTCCCGTAGCGAACTCCGTTTTGAACCAAAACAACTTCGTCAGGCTTAATGGCGAGAAGAAAATCCATTCCTCTGGACACGCTGCGGTAGGGGATCAGACGAAGCCTGGACTGCCACTCCGCCGGCAGCGTCTCCAGCAGTCCGTCCATTTTTTCCAACCGCTTCTCCCCTTGCTCTGCCAAGGACAGCAGAGAGGGAGGAAGCAGGTGTGCAAACAGACTGCATTCCATAATCATCACCGGGATACGGGTAATCGGTTCATGGAGCTGATTCCCCGTGTCGACGAGTCCCCGGCAAATGACGCTCTCTTTTGCCACACGCACTACTACCTCAACGAGAAACGCTTCCAGCCTCCGCGGTTCCTGGATTGCCTGGTAGCTGCGCCGACTGAGAAAGTAGACCAGGATGAATCCTGCCAGCAGGACGAAAAACGTTGGCTTGGAACCGACCCCAAAGCTGTCGTTGTGTGTGACCAGGATGCCGTTGACAATTTCACTCTGGGAGGAGAGAAAGTACTGCAAGCCGAACACGCCTCCGCCGAATACAAAGGCGATGAAGTAAAAAATGATAAGGTTTTGGATGAATGCGAGAAGCCTTTTGAAGCCAAAAGCGATCCACAGCATGATGACGGAGAACAGCAGCTTTACCGACCATTGGTACATGGAGGCGAACGAAGGAAGGAAAAAAAAGACGAGGTAGGTGGAACCGAACATCGACGCCAGGAATATCCTCCACCACACCATCGGCTCTTTGCGAAAATAGGCCGTAAACCAGAGCAGCAAGGCATCAATGGCGATATTCAGGAGTAGAATGATATCAAGATAGATAACCACACTGTCTTCACCCCCGCCTGGCAAAGACAGTATATATCAATGTTTATGTGCAAGTCTGTCAGATCTTGACCGTATTTTTTCGGTTTTTTTGTAGAAAGGAATAAAGCCCCAAATGGAGAGCACTGCAAAACGGTTCCGTTCATGGGAAAACGGAGGCGTTCTCTTTGCTCCGCTTCGTTGCAGCCCGCCAAGGGGGTTCTCTGTCCGCTCCGAGACGATCCACGGGGCGGGGGCTAAACATCTCGAATAAAACAATAACCTTGCCTACGCAAAGGAAGGCAAGGTTATCTTTTCTTCTATTACTTCTTGTTGCGACGACGGTTTCGCAGGAACGCCGGAATATCCAAGTTGTCCAGATTGCCCATGGAAAACAGGGATTTTTCTTCCTCATCTTCCTTGCTGCGAGCTGTCGTGTGCGTGGAAGACTGCACCGGACGGGCCGGCGAAGCCGGTTGCTGCGATCGGCGCACCGTGGTGTTCTGTCTTTGGTTTTCCTCGAAACCGGTGGCAATTACCGTAACGATAATTTCATTTTTCAAATCTTCGTTGATGACGGCACCGAAGATCATGTTCACGTCAGGGTCCGCTGCGGAAGAGACGATGTCAGCCGCTTCGTTTACCTCGTACAAGCTAAGGTTGTTGCCGCCGGTGATGTTCATCAGGACACCGCGAGCACCCTCAATGGAAGTTTCCAGGAGCGGGCTGGAAATGGCCCGACGCGCCGCCTCTGCTGCGCGGTTTTCGCCGCTGCCCACACCGATTCCCATCAGGGCGGATCCGCGTTCGGTCATGATTGTCTTCACATCTGCGAAATCGAGGTTGATCAAACCAGGCACCGCAATCAGGTCGGAGATGCCCTGTACACCCTGACGCAGAATGTTGTCCGCTTCCCGGAACGCTTCCAGCATCGGAGTGTTTTTGTCCACGATTTCCAACAGACGGTCGTTTGGAATGACGATCAGCGTGTCCACTTTTTCTTTCAAGGCTGCGATACCCAGCTCGCCCTGCATGGCCCGTTTACGCCCTTCGAACGAGAACGGACGGGTAACGACGCCTACGGTCAACGCGCCCAGTTCCTTGGCAATTTCCGCCACAACCGGAGCGGCACCTGTCCCCGTCCCGCCGCCCATACCTGCGGTGACGAATACCATGTCTGCTCCTCGCAGTGCGTTTTCAATCAGTTCACGGCTTTCTTCAGCCGCTTTCTTTCCAATTTCCGGATTGGCTCCCGCACCGAGACCGCGGGTCAGCTTTTCCCCGATTTGCAGCTTGATTTCCGCGCTGGAAAGTTGAAGCGCTTGTGCATCGGTGTTGACGGTGATGAACTCTACCCCTTTTACCCCACCGGCAATCATACGGTTTACAGCATTACTTCCGCCACCGCCGCAACCAATCACTTTAATTCGTGCAAAGGTTTCCATATCTAAGTCAAATTCCAGCATCTTGCCAGTTCCTCCTCAATCGTCATCACAAGAGCTTTGATGAGCCTGTCCTGCAGGCAGTTCGTCTACGGGGCGACTGTGTTCATTCCCTCGATGTAACAGGTCTATTCCCTGTTTCGCTCTAAATAAACTCACTAAACCAGTTCTTTACTTTCTCCATCAAGTTGCCGCCCTCTTTCGGTCTGGAGACAGCTGGCTTATGCCCTCCCTTGAACGAGGTGCTGCTGCGAGTGCTTCGTCGCTCCATCTGCTGAAGAGCGTACTGGATCAAGCCGACGCCCGTTGTGTAGGATGGATCGCGAACACCGATATAGTCGGGAATGGCGATCCGTACGGGTGCGTCCAGTTCTTCCTTGGCCAGCTCCAGCATGCCGGGCATCGCCACGGTACCGCCGGTCAATACGTATCCTCCGGCAATTTCGTCGCGGAAGCCCAGTTTGTAGACTGCCTCCTCTACCAGATTGAAAATCTCCGCGGCTCGCGGTTCGATAATATTGGCCAAATCCACCTGGGTAAACTGTTTTTCCACTTCGCTGCCAATTCGTGTGACTTTGAACTTTACGTCTTCCGATGCATCGTCAATCAAAGCGCATCCATGTTTGGTTTTTACACGATCGGCTACGTCCGTCTGGGTGCGGAGGCCAAGCGCAATGTCGTTGGTAATGTGATCTCCACCGATGCCGATCACCGTAGTAGCAGCCAGTTTTCCCTGTTCAAAAACTCCGATGGTTGTGGAGCCCGCTCCGATATCGACCAGGACTACACCCATGTTTTTGTCGTCTTTGGTCAGAGCCACCGTACTGGCGGCTAACGGCTGCAGGAAGATGCCGGCAACGCGTAAGTTGGTACGTTCGGCACAGCGAACGATGTTATGTACGACCGTCTTTGACCCGGTAACGATGGTGCCCTCCATCTCCAGGCGAACGCCAATCATGCCGCGAGGGTCCTTGATGCTTCCCTGTCCATCGACGATGTATTCCTTGGGCACTACCTCTATAATTTCCCGGTCAGGCGGAATGGCAACAACCTTTGCTGCCTGAATGACGCGTTGGATGTCTTCTTCTCTTATTTCACGGTCTTCGCTAGAGACAGCGACAACCCCCTGTGTTTCATGCAGCTCAATGTGGTTCCCTGTAATCCCAACATACACTTCTTCAATGGATACCCCAACCATGCGCTCTGCATGGTCAACAGCTTCCCGGATGGCATGCACGGTTTGGTCGATGTCGACAATTGCACCTTTTTTAATCCCTTCGGAGTGAGCTTGTCCCACACCGATGATGTTGATGGAACCGTTGTTTACCTCGCCAATCATGACGCGGACCTTGGACGTTCCGATATCTAAGCTGACGATGAGTTCATTGCTTACCAAACCTGTGACACCTCCCTTGCTACGAATAGACTTTTGGTAATGTGAGTACACCTGCATAATCTATTCCACACAGGACAATCATTCCCTTTTTTCTTTCGTGATTTTTTAAAAAAATAAATCCTTTAGCCCATATTTTCCATTAATCCATCTGATTGATCCAGCGGGACAGGATAATCCTGCGGATCACAGCCAGGTTGTTAAACAAGCGCACCCCAAATGCGACGATCGCCGCCAGGTAAAGGTCGATACCCAAAAACGCCCCGATAAAAGCCAGGCCGGCAGCAAAGAGCGTGTTGAAAAAGAAACCGGACATAAAAATGCGCACGTTAAAGGTGCGCTCCAGATAGGAACGAATCCCGCCAAAGATTGTGTCCAAACCTGCGAGCAGAGCGATGGAAAGATAACTGCTGTATTCCTGCGGTACACGCCAGTCCAGCAAAAAGCCGGCTGCGACACCGGCAATTAATCCGATGAGAGGGATCCACATGTTACGAATCTCCTTTTGCCTTCACTGGTTTCATATACTGAATGATACGCGGTTCCTGATTGGAAGGGATCAACACCTTGTCCCGCTTTTCGATGACAATTTTCTTGTTGGCCAAACGAAAGTTTTCCTCCACACCTTCCAGTTTAAGCGCGGAAATCAATACGTCCGGTTCGCCCATCGCCTTCAGTTCATAAGGCGGCTGGATCGTCTTGGTGTCCACCTGAATCGTTTCGCCCACGTTGCGGATGGCTGTAGTGGCGATCAAGCGGTGACCGTTGATGGATACGGCTTGCGCACCGTTCGAAAACAGGATGTTCACCAGCCAGCGCAGATCTTCGTCGTCAATGGTGTAGTTGTTTGGATAACCGGCGGCAGCAGTCTCATCAACAGTAGAATCGGAAACCTCCGGCAATGCGTCAACGATTCGCAGGAAAATGCCCTTTCCTTCCATCGAAACAAGCCCCGCCAATCTGCGCGTCCGTGCAAGCTCTTCCTTCATGACGGAAAGGCTCTCATCCTCGTTCAGTGCTGTTTCGTATTGATAGTACAATTGATTGTACTTGGAAATGTCCGCAAGAAGGTTTTTATGTTTTTCCAGTTCCTTTTGCAAACTGGTTCGCAGATCCGCCACGCTGCGGGACTCCATATGAACGGGATCCAGGTTGCTGCGCAGTTGGATGGTCAACATAACACCTATAATAGCACTAATAATAGAGAGAATAAATGTAATTTTACCGTTTTTTTGCAACATAAGGGAACGCTTCCTTCAATTAGGATGAGGAGTTTTTCGTTTTGGCGTCTCCGACGAATGCCGGAAGCTGCACGAGTTCTTTTTTCGTCACTTCAATCTGCACGAAATCCTGCAAGGTTTGCAGAACTCCCCCCGGAAGATTCAGAGCGTTTTCGAGTGTCGTCGGTTCACCGATCGCGGTGATCACGAACGGGGCGGCGGATTTGATGCCGTTAACGATAATGGTGGGACCCACGCAGCGGATCGCGGAATTGCTCACAAGGCGCTGTCCGTTTATGCTGATCGCCTCGGCCCCGGCAGCCCGCAATTCGTTCACGACCAGCCGAACGTCCTGTTCGTGAACGATATAGTTTGTCACGTCAGGCGAGTTGGCTGCATTTTGGCTGTCCTGCATGGTTACGACAATTCCCGGTCCTTCGACCGGAACCACGCCCGCCATCATCCGCGCCATCTCAAGCTGGCTCAGAATTTCCGCCGCTTCCGACTTGCGCTTCGCCATCGCTTCCTCCACCTCGCCAACCTGTCGCTGCAGATCGAGGAGCTGTACCTCCAGATGGCGATTTTGCTCCTTTTCCGCCAGAATCCGCTCATTCAATTGGGTCTCCTGCTGAAGCTGCTGGTTGTTCAAATGCTCGATTCGCGTCAGCTTTGTCGTTTCAATGGAATTGGCGATGAGAAATCCGGTAGAGAACGTAACGATCGTTAGATACAGTTGAAATGTACGTCGACTCATGAACGTTTATCCTTCCTCTAGGACTGTTTCGGCTGCTCTTCCCCGGTTTGAACCGGAATCGGCGTGTTCGGTGTCCCGTACGGTACAAACCACGGCTGTTCGAACAGGGACAGAACACCTTTGGTATCCTTTGGCAATTCCTTCACAATGGCCGGATACCACTTCAGCATTTTGTCCAGTTTATAGACCACACTGCGTACCTCGTTGCCGTCGCGCATGAACAGCGTGATCCGCTGCTTGTCGTACACGGTCGGCTTCAACGCGATGTCTGAAATCTCGCTCAAGATCGCAGGAGACAGCTTTGCCAGCGCTTTTGCCAGGTGAGGGAGCAGTTCAGGCGCCGACCACGAGCTGATTAACGGCCTGTCCACTACGCGCTGGGAAAAGTCCACCTGTTTAAGAACGATCCCATTTTCCAAAAGCGGATAACGGCTGCCGTCCTGGCCTGTCCAAAAGGCGACTCGCCGGTACTCCGTTACGTGCAGTTCGATCACGCCAGGAAATTTTCGCTGAATGGTCACTTGCTTGATCCCCTCGAGCGGCTTCAAGTTTTCCTGAACGCTGCTTTCCCAGACGTTAAGGATCTGCCCCCCAATAGCAACGCCAGATGTTTTTGCAATCAGCTCAGCCTCGTAGATGTCGTTGCCGTACACTTGCACTTCGTGAATCTTGCTGTATGGGGAACGGAAGAAGATGACGATCAGAACCGTGAGAAAAAACAGCACAAGTAAAAACACCAGCTTACGGTTGCCTTTTCGTTTTGGCCGTTGTTGTTTTACCTGCGGAATGCGTTCCTGGATAACCGCCATGTTCAAACCCTTCCTCACAAATATTGGATGTGCTTGGATAATCTGTCATGGTTGAAAAAGAGGGAAAGCGGCATAGCCTTTATGCCGCTTACATATGCTTGCATGTATTTATTGGGATATGCGTGAAATCCTCGCGCCCAGCCGTTGCAATTGCAGCTCGAGCCGATCGTACCCGCGGTCGATGTGATGAATCTGCTCAACGGTGGTCGTGCCCTCCGCAGCTAAACCGGCAAGCACCAAAGCCGCTCCGGCGCGCAAATCTGTCGCTTCCACGCTGGTTCCTGTAAACCTGCTGACTCCGCGGATAATGGCGGAGCCCAGGTCAACGTATATCGACGCACCCATTCGCGCTAATTCATTGACGTGTTTGAATCTTCCTTCAAATACGGTCTCTTTGATCACGCTCGTTCCTTTCGCCTGAGCCAGAAACACCATCAGCTGTGCCTGGAGGTCGGTCGGAAAGCCCGGAAATGGCGACGTAATAATACGGTCGTACGCCCGGGGACGAGAAGTGCTCTTGACTTCCATTATATCATGGTAGGTCTTGATTTCAACACCGCAACTACGGGCGACCTCGATCAGGGCAGTAAGATGTTCCGGAATCGTATTGGTCAATTCGATATGCCCCTGCGCCACTCCCACCGCCAAGAGATGGGTTCCGGTGACGATGCGGTCCGGGATGATGCGGTAGCTGACGGAACGAAGTCGGGGGACACCCTGAATCTCAATCGTGTCCGTTCCGGCACCGCGAATCCTCGCTCCCATCGCATTGAGGAAGTTTTGCAGATCGACAATCTCCGGTTCCCGTGCGGCGTTGCAAATGCGCGTCATGCCTTTGGCAAGCACAGCAGCCATCATGACGTTTTCCGTGGCTCCCACACTGGGAAAGGACAGAAAAATATTGGTGCCTCGCAGCTGTTTGGCACGGAACGTGATATAACCTTCTGCCTCTTCCATTTTTGCACCGAGCGCTGTCAATCCGGCCAGATGAAGGTCAATGCGCCGTTCTCCAATCAGACAGCCGCCGGGGCGTGAGATCGTCACCTCTCCCAGACGAGCCAACAGCGGCCCTGCCAAAAAGATGGAGGAACGCATTTGTCCCATCAGATCGTCGGGTACATGCGAGACGGAGAGGGACGTCGTGTCCAAATCCACACAGCCATCCGTATGCTTTGCATTCGCACCCAGTTCGTTTAAAATCTGCAGCATCACATCAATGTCTTTTAGATGCGGAACGTCGTAAATATGAAATTGCCCTTCTGCCAGTACAGCGGCAGCAAGTATTGGGAGGGCAGCGTTTTTTGCTCCTTGGATTCGAAGCGAGCCGGAGAGAGGTCTTCCGCCTTCGATCGTAAAAGTCTCCAAACTTTCACCTCCGTGTTACCCCTCGCCCACCACCAGCACTTCCGGATGTAAATCGACGCCGAATTTCTCTTTAATTGTGCATCTGATGTGATCCATCAAGGTGAGGACGTCGGTAGCCGTGGCCCCTCCGCGATTGACGATAAAGTTTGCATGCATTTCCGAGACTTGAGCTCCTCCATAATGAAACCCCTTTAAACCTGCTGCTTCAATCAGCCTTCCAGCATGATCTCCGGGCGGATTACGGAATACGCTACCTGCGCAAGGTAATTGCAGAGGCTGGGTTTGCCGTCTGCGATCCTTATAAGAAGCCATGGCCGCCGCGATTTCCTTGCGATCACCCTTGCGTAATTGGAAGAGGGCTTCAAGCACAATCCCTTTTTCTCTTTGCAGCAGGGATGTTCGGTAGCTAAAGCTCAACTCCTCGTTGGTCAACACCTTTACTTCGCCATTTTCGAAGAGAATCTCGGCTTCTTTGAGAATACGTGAAAGATCTGATCCGTGAGCACCTGCATTCATGTAGACGGCTCCGCCTACTGTACCAGGAATGCCTCCCGCAAATTCCATACCTGTTAATCCCATCTTGCCTGTTTCCACCGCCAGGCGGATCATGGAATATCCGGCACCAACACACACCTGTTCGCCCCTGAACTCACAGTGACTCAAGCCCTCAGCCACCTTGAGCACGGCTCCGCGAATCCCCCCATCCCTCACTAGGAGGTTGGAACCGCGCCCGATAACTTTCCAAGGAATTTCATGACGATGGATGATTTGTACTGCTGAAATAAGTGATGTCTTATCCTTTGGTTGGATTAACAAATCAGCAGGACCCCCGATCCGCCACGTCGTATGGTTGGCGAGAGGTTCATTGGTCCACACTTTCCCCACACCTGCTTGCCTCAACTCATCTGCGATTTGTTTCATCGTGAACCTCCTGATACAAATGCTAGATCGGACCTAGGTCTATCACGTGTTTGCTCCATACTATGCGAACGCCTAAAACGGCGTGACAGTCGCCCAGGATCGTTTTCATACAGTTTACTGACGCATGAGTTCGTAAATGTTTGCGGCGGCCTGCGGCATCCCGAGAGTTAACGATCTCTCTCGCATGGATGCCCAGCGTTCTTGATCTTTTAAAAGTGAGGTCAATGCTTTGTGCAAAGTCTCCCCGGACAACTCCCGTTCCAGGATGACTTCAGCCGCCCCGGCGCGCTCCAGTCCGCGGGCATTTTTCTCCTGATGGTTGTTGGTTACATAGGGAGAAGGGATCAAAATAGCGGGAACGCCCAGCGCGGTAATCTCCGCCAGGGTGGAAGCTCCTGCCCGGCTGACCAGCACATGAGTGGCCGCCAGAACGTCCGGCATATTGTGGACGAACGGCAGCACGGTAAGATTTCGGGGCAGCTCCCCTTTTTCCTGCAGCGCTTTGGTAATCGCCTCATAGTGCACTTCGCCTGTCACGTACACGTAATGAGACTGGAGATCGTCGGCCATGCGCGGGACCAGGTCCAGCGCAGCTTCGTTAATCGCTCGCGCCCCCCGGCTGCCTCCGATGATGAGGACGATTCGTTTGTCCGAAGAGACACCTAAAAACTCTCGTCCCGCTTCAGCATCTCCGTGGATGACTTCCGTTGCTCGCGGATTCCCTGTCACGACCGTTTTGGTCCGCGGAAAATAAGCAAGCGACTCCTCGAACGAGACGGCCACCCGATCGACGAACCGCGCCAGAAACTTGTTGGTCAGGCCAGGAACGACGTTTTGTTCGTGGATCACGGTTTTGATTCCCAGCTTTGAGGCAGCGTACACAACGGGACCGCAGACGTAACCGCCTGTTCCAATTACCACGTCCGGTTGAAATTCACGCAAAATCTGCCTGGAGGCGGAGACAGCCTGTACAAATTTCCACAGTGTCTTCAGATTGTCCAGGGTGAGCTTCCGCTTCAAGCCTGAGATTTCAATTTCTTCAAGCGGGATTCCTGCACGAGGCACCAATTGGGCCTCCAGTCCGTTTTTGGTACCTATATACAAAAAGGTCGCCTGCGGTTCCTGGCGACTGATTTCCCTCGCCACCGCAAGCGCCGGATAAATATGTCCACCTGTTCCTCCTCCAGTGAGGACGACACGCATTTCCATCACTCATTTCATCTTTTTTATCTCGAAAACCGCGATATGTTCAGGAGAATCCCCACCCCGGTCAGCATCAGCGTCAAGGATGAACCGCCGTAGCTCAAAAACGGAAGGGTAATCCCGGTTACCGGAAACATCCCGGTCACAACGCCGACGTTAATGACCACCTGAATCGCGATCATGCTGATAATCCCCAGCGCCAGCAGGTTGCCGAACAAATCCGGAGCGGTGATCGCTGTCCGCATCCCCCGCCACAGCAGGAGCAGGAACAGAAGCAGCACCAGCGTTCCGCCGACGAAGCCAAGTTCCTCGGCAATGATGGAGAAAATAAAGTCGTTGTACGGCTCCGGCAGGTAAAAGTGCTTCTGTCTGCTTTGTCCCAGGCCCAGACCCAATAAGCCTCCCGGACCGATTGCGTAAAGAGACTGGATGATTTGATAGCCCGTCCCCAGCGGGTCTTTCCACGGGTCGATAAACGCCGTAATCCGGTCCATCCGGTAAGGCGCCGATATGATCAGTCCGGCAAACCCTGCCAGACCGAGCATTCCAAGCCCGACGAAATGGCTGATCCTCGCTCCTGCCGCAAAGATCATCACAATCGCTGTTCCCATCAACACCACGCCCGTGCCCAGGTCAGGCTGGAGCATGATCATGCCGAAGCAGGCCACCGGTATCCCCAAAGCAGGCATCAGTCCTTTCCGAAACCAGACGATCTGCTTTTGATTGTCGGACAGCCATTTGGCGAGAAACGCCGCAACGCCGATCTTGGCAAACTCGCCTGGCTGAATGCCAAATGCTCCGAAGCCGAGCCAGCTTTTTGATCCGTTTACTTCAATTCCCACCAACAGTACGAGGACCAGCAAACCCATGCTGATGAAAAAGCCGACTTTCGCCCACTTTTTCCACACCCAGTAGTCGATGTTCATCGTAATATACATCGAGGTAATCCCAAGCAAGGCGAAAATCAGCTGCCGCTTGGCGAAAAAGTAAGGGTCATGAAACGGAGGCCTCTGGCCGACGATGGCACTGGCGCTGTAGACCATCACGACGCCAATTCCCAATAAAAAAAGGGTTGCAAAAATAATGACGAAGTCAGGGGCGGACCGCACCTTGGGCATGTTCGTTCAAACATCCTTTCAGCGGTGTTATAGGCTTGTTCTAAGTCTATGCACACCGTCCTTAAACATGCTCCCCCTTGCCTCAAATGACGGAAACATATCCCAGCTGGCGCACGCCGGGCTGAGCAGCACGACATCACCCGGCTCGGCAGCGGCGGAAGCGGCCTGGACGGCTTTCTCCACAGTATCGACCAGGATGCGCCGACTAATTCCTGCTTCTTCCGCTCTTGTCAGCAGAATGTTTGCGGTTTGCCCGTAGGCAACGATCGCTTTCACATGTTTGGCCATGACCGGCACAAGTTCGCGAAAATCCACGCCGCGGTCCAGGCCGCCGGCAATCCAGACCACCGGCTCGGAGAAGGTGGAAAGCGCTCTGGAGGCCGCCTCCGGATTGGTCGCCTTGGAATCGTTGTAGTACTTCACGCCGTTAACGGTGGCGACGAATTCCATGCGGTGCTCCACTCCGGGGAAAGTGGACAATACCTTCACCATGGATCGCGTGTCCGCCCCGGCAAGCTTGGTTGCCAGGATCGCCGCCAGCGCGTTGTCCAGATGGGGAACAGACAGGTCCGAGACGGACATGATTTCTTCCCGTTCACCCATTTCCCCGGAATAGACGATGCATCCATTCTCCACGTAAACACCGGGAGAGACCGCCTGCCGCTTGCTGAAATAATACCGTTTCGCCTGAAGTCCGCCGCATTTCGCCAGCACCTCGGGCTGATCGTACGGCAAGATCGCGTAATCCTCCGCTGTTTGGTTGGCAAACAGCTTCAGCTTGGCCGACAGGTATTCGTCCATTGTATGATGATAGTCGAGATGTGCGGGGTACACATTGAGCAGCACGGCGATACGCGGGCGAAACGTCCGTGTTCCCATGAGCTGAAAGCTGCTTAATTCCGCGACGATCCACTCGTTCGAATCGGCGGTTTCGGCAATCCCGCACAGGACGTTACCGATGTTGCCGCCGACCTGTGCGTCAATCCGGGCTTCCTGTAAAATCAGCCCGATCAGCGTGGTCGTTGTCGTTTTTCCGTTCGATCCGGTGATCCCGATCAGCGGCGCCCGGGATATCTGATAGGCCAGCTCCACTTCCGTAATAACCGGAATTCCCAGTTCCAACGCTTTGGCCACCGGCGGAGCCTCGTACGGAATTCCCGGATTTTTGACCACAAGCGAAACACCGGGATGGATAAGCTCGTCCGGATGATAGCCGGTGATCACGGTGATGCCGAGCGCTTCCAGCTCATCCGCTCCCCCTGCCTCTTCCCGCGGCTTTTTATCGTTTACCACAACATGCGCACCAAAGCGGTGCAACAGTTTCGCGACTGCAGCACCGCTCTTTGCCAACCCAAGCACAACGACGTGTTGATCTTTGTATCTGTTCAACATTATCGGACCACCTCAAGGTAAACACCCAGACCGGCGAAGACCATTCCCACCAGCCAGAAGGTAACGACTACGCGCCACTCCGACCAACCCGTCAACTCAAAGTGATGGTGGAGCGGACTCATCCGAAAGATGCGTTTGCCTCTCGTTTTAAAGGAGACCACCTGCAAGATGACAGAGAGCGTTTCGACAACGAAAACGCCTCCGATCACGGCCAGCAGCAGCTCGGTTTTGGTCATGATGGCGATTCCCGCAAGCGCGCCCCCCAGTGCCAACGATCCGGTATCCCCCATGAAGACCCGCGCCGGGTGAGCATTGAACACGAGAAAACCGAGGACCGCACCGACGACGGCCGCGCTGAAAATCGCTGTCTCCAGGTTGGTGGACAACCAGGCGATGATGGCGTAGGCACCAAACGCAATCGCCCCTGTCCCGGCCAACAGTCCGTCCAGACCGTCCGTGATGTTCACAGCATTTGTGGTACCGACGAGCAGGAACAGGAGAAACGGAAAGTACAGAATACCCAGTTGAATTTTCCACGGCGTTCCCGGCAGGTGAAGCGAGGTGTCATGCCCCATTTGCTGCAGCAGGTAGTACGCGCCAACGGCAAGAAGGATTTGACCGGCAAACTTTTGCTTCGCGGTCAACCCGAGATTTCGTTTTTTACTGATCTTGATAAAATCATCCATAAAACCAATAAGTCCGTAACCAAGCGTAACGAGCATAAGAAAGAAAATTTCCATCGTCACATTGGCAAATTTGAGCACAGTAAAAATCAGTGCCAACAGGATAATGGTTCCACCCATGGTGGGTGTCCCCGCTTTTTTCTGATGGGTTTGCGGCCCCTCCTCCCGGATACTCTGCCCGAATTTCAGGCGGCGGAGTACGGGGATGAACAGGGGACCGATGAGTACGGCGATTAAGAACGCGGCGACGATCGTGATGATAAGGACATTGTCAAAAGGCATGCCCTAACCTCCTTCCTCTGGCAATTCTACGTCGAGTTACATTCCTCTGAAGCCAAATTCGGGTGCCCAAGGGTGCTTTCTCTGATGCTATTCACACAACTGTACCCGTATCATTGGTTGTTTTCCAAAATAGCCTCCCGCGCCACCAGGCGGTCGTCAAACGGAAGGACCTGTCCTTTGATGATCTGATAGGTCTCATGCCCTTTGCCGGCGATCAGCACGACATCTTTTTCCTTCGCTTGGGAAACAGCAAAGCGGATCGCCTCCCGTCGGTCCACAAGCGTGGCATAACGGTCCGGCGCCACATGTTTGATGCCGGCAAGCATGTCGTCGAGGATCGCGTGCGGGTCCTCGGAGCGAGGATTATCTGATGTTAAGACGGTAACATCCGCATATTTTGTTGCAATTTGCGCCATAATTGGGCGCTTGGTTCGGTCGCGATCTCCGCCGCAACCGACGATGCAAAAGATTCGCCCCTTGGCAAATTCCTTGACGGTCAGAAGCGCGTTTTCCAGGCTGTCCGGCGTATGCGAGTAGTCAACCACTACGGTAAATGGCTGACCTGCGTCGACCGATTCAAAGCGTCCGCTAACGCCTGCAACTTCTTCTAGACTTGCTTTGATGTCGGCTAGCGGCACTCCTTCGGCCAATGTGGCGGCGATGGCAGCCAGCGCATTGTATACGTTGAATTTGCCCATCAGCTTCAAGTTCATCCGGATCGATCCGGCAAATGTGTGCGCCGTAAACGAGGTTCCGCGGCTGGTAATGTCGATATCCACCGCCCGCACGTCAGCCGGCCGGTCTATGCCGTAGGTGATGACCCGCGCAGGTGTTACCGTTGCAAACAGCTTGGAAGCCTCATCGTCTGCATTCAGCACTGCCGTCTTCAAGCGTTCGGGGTCATAGCTGTTTCCCAGTTGGGAAAACAGCAGCGACTTGGCGTATCGGTAGTTTTCCATGGTTTTGTGGTAGTCGAGATGATCCTGCGTCAAGTTGGTGAACACAGCGGTATGTACGTCGCAACCGCGTACGCGTCCCAACTCCAAAGCGTGAGAAGAGACCTCAATAATGGCATATTCCGTATCGATGTCGCGCATGCGGCGAAAACTTTGCTGCAGTTCCAAAGCATCCGGTGTGGTGTTTTTGATTTCTTCGATTACGTCGCCGATCCGCATGTGAATGGTACCGATCAAACCGGTCCGTTTTTCCTGGTCGCGCAGAATCTTGTCAATGAGATGCGTAGTGGTGGTCTTTCCGTTGGTTCCGGTGACGCCAATCAGCTTCAGTTCACGCGTGGGCGAGCCGTAAAAACGGTCAGCCAGCATCGCCATTGCCCGACGGGTATCAGGTACCCTGACAACGGTGGCTGGCACGTCCACATCTTCTTCGGAAAGTACGGCAACGGCTCCTTGTTCTACTGCCTTTGCCGCAAACGTATGACCATCTACGGTAAACCCTCTCAAACAAATGAAGAGAGTTCCGGGTTTCACCTTGCGTGAATCTGCCGTCAATCCAGTAATTTCTAAGCTGTCCTCCCCTATTACCCGAACCGGCAACAGAGGTGCAAGCAGATCCCTTAACAACATGACAATGGCACCCCATTCTCCCACTAGTATAGACAAAAGAATACCGTTTTGTACAAAACGGTTGGGAGGAAGAGAGCCTTTACGTCTCTCCCACCCGACATATTGTAATGCTAATTGGCTGATTTGTCACCAAGGTAGATGCGAATTTTTGATCCCTGTTCGATCCTCTCTCCGGGCGCGGGTGACTGCTTGATGACACGGCTGCCTTTGCCGTCGACGACCAACGGCAGCGTGTCATACGTGGTGGCAACTTCCTTGAGGCTGAGACCGATCATATTGGGTACTTCCAGATAGCGCTTGTCGGGGTAAACGTATTCCTTCTGGATTTGGTTCTGTCGCTTTGGCACCTTCAGGTATTGTAGCGACGACTCCAAGATGCTTCTGACGCTCGGGGCGGCGATCAAACCGCCAAACGCAAGCGCCTTGGGATTATCAACCGCGATGTAGACGAGAATTTGCGGGTCATCCGCGGGCGCAAAACCGATAAAGGATACGATATACTCCCCGTCCATATAGCGGCCGTTCCTGACCTTTTGAGCCGTACCGGTCTTGCCGCCGACGCGGTATCCGTCGATAAAGGCTTTGCCCCCCGTCCCTCGGGCCACAACACTCTCGAGTGCGTAACGCACCTTGGCCGAAGTCTCGGAGGAGATGACCTGGCGCACTTCGGTCGGAAGCGTCCGGCCGACGACATCGTGGGTCACGCTGTCCCGCCACTCCTTGGCAACAAATGGCTTCATCAGCTTGCCGCCGTTGATGATCGCCGCAACCGCGGCCATCTGCTGAATGGGCGTAACGGAGACGCCCTGTCCGAATGAAGTTGTCCCCAGTTCCACCGGACCGACGTTTTTCAGGTTGAACAGCAATCCGTTTTCCTCACCGATCAAATCGATTCCCGTTTTTTGCCCAAAACCAAACTTCTTAATGTACTCAAACAACCGCTCTTTTTGCAGCCGCTGTCCCATCGTCACAAAACCGGGATTGCAGGAATTTTCCACTACTTCCAGCATGGTTTCCTGCCCGTGGCCCTGCCGTTTCCAGCAGCGCAGTCGCTTGCCGGCGACGATAATGTAGCCGGGGTCAAAAAAACCCTCTTCCAGCTTGATTACACCTTCGTTCAGGGCGGCCGCCAGGGTCACGATCTTGAAGGTAGACCCCGGCTCGTATGTCTTCCAGATGGGCAGGTTGCGGTCAAACGTTTCCGTCGGGTACTCCCTGTATTTGCCGGGATCAAAGGTGGGCCTGCTGCCCATTCCGAGGATTTCACCCGTTTTGGGGTTCATCGCGATGGCAATCACGTCGTCCGGCTGGTACGCCACCATCGCTTGATCCAGTTCCCTCTCAATAAACGACTGTATCGTACTGTCTATGGTCAAATACATGTCCATGCCATCAATGGGTGCCACGTACTGCTCCGATTCCCCAGGCATCATTCGACCGCGGGCATCCGCAGGGAAAGAAACATAGCCTGGCGTGCCCTTGAGGAACTTGTCGTAGACGCGCTCCAATCCGGTCAGCCCCTGGTTGTCAATGCCGGTAAAGCCGAGCAGATGGGAAGCGAACGCGCCGTTCGGATAAAACCTTTCGGTGTCTTCGGCTACCTGAATTCCCGCAAGGGCCAGTTCTTGAATCTGCCTTGCTTTTTCCGCAGAAATCTTGCGACCTCCTGGCACGCGGTTGATCAGCACCCGCTTGGTAATCGCCTTGTAAATATCCTCTTCCTTCTGTCCCAGGATGACGGCCAGCTTTTTGGCCGTGTCGCGGGGATCCTTGATCTGCGCAGGAATGGCCATGACGGAGGGGACGCTTGTATTGGTCACCAGCTCGTTGCCGTTACGGTCGAGTATTTTGCCCCGTTTTGCTTCAAACGGGATATTACGGCCCCACAATTGTTTCGCTTCATCCTGCAGCCACTGCCCCTGCACCAGTTGAATGTACCCTAAACGAGTAATCAATGCGCTATACAAGACAATGCCGATCGCAAGTGCGATAAAAATACGGCGGCGTACGGTTACATTGGATACCCGCACAGCGCAGTCCCCCCTTCATCGTGGCGATGCTACGTCGAGAGACACCCTTGCGAAGCCACACCCAGGTGCCCGCAGGGTGCTTCATCGTGGCGATGCTACGTCGAGAGACACCCTTGCGAAGCCACACCCAGGTGCCCGAAGGGTGCTTCATCGTGGCGATGCTACCTCGAGAGACAACCTCGCGAAGCCACACCCAGATCCCCGTAGGGGGATATATAAACAGGTTGTCTCTTTTCTTACCCTATTCACCGGGGGGACTGGTTAGAACTGCTATGGGGATGCCGTCGTTTCAGCCTCAGCTGCAGGCGGAGATACGCCTTCTGCAGATGGTTCAGATTCCGCTGGGATGATATCCGATGTCGGTTTCAACGTCACCTGCAGCTTTTCGCTGCCCGAGATCGCAGTCCCGGGCGCAATGCTTTGCTGGGCGACGAAACCGGTTCCACTGACTGTTACCTGCATGTGCAAAAGAGAGGCGAATTCCATCACTTCCCGCAGCGATTTTCCTTTGAAATCCGGCATCTTCGTACCTTTTACGCGATCCGTAACCAGCACGATCTTTGCTTTGGGCAGGACCATATCGTACGGGACCGGGTACTGCTCCACAATTTTGGTACCATTGCCCATGAGAGTAACCTGGAAGCCGTCCTTCTTGGCCCGCAACTGCGCCGCCGTGGCGGACATGCCGACAAATTTGGGCATCATGAGCTCCTGCGCCTGGGCAGGCACCTGTTTGCCTGATGGCGGAACGGCCGCTTGAATCTCAGGTTTTTGCTGCAGGTACTGCAAGCTTCGCTCCATAACCGATTTGAAGATCGGAGCTACAACCTTGCTTCCCAGCAAACTGGAGGGCAGGTCGGTTTCGGGATCGTCTACGACCACGTATACCAGCAGCCGAGGATTGTCCTTCGGAGCAAAGCCGATAAAGGACACGATGTAACGCCCCTCCATGATCTTGCCGGTTTGCTCGTCGTATTTTTGTGCCGTACCTGTTTTCCCCGCTACGTGGTATCCCTCGATATTGTATGCTTTACCTGTTCCTGCTTCTCCTGTGACAACCGTCTCCAGAATATCGCGAACCTGCTTTGCTGTTTTTTCAGAGACAACGCGCTGGACGACTTCACGTTCGTTTCGCTTCACCACTGCACCTGTATGCGGGTCCCTCATTTCCTTGATAATGTGAGGCCTCAGCAATTCCCCGCCGTTGGCGATGGCGCCTACTGCCGCCACCTGTTGAATGGCGGTTACGGCAACCCCTTGACCAAAGGTGGTAACGGCCACGTCGCGCGGCGAACGGGGATTCTTCAAATCCGTCATAATCCCTTTTTTCTCATAGGGCAAGTCGATATTTGTTTTTTTGGTGAAGCCGAACAGGTCGAAGTATTTACTCAACAGTTCCTGTTTCAGCCGCTCATAGCCCAGGATGACGAACGCTACATTACTGGAACGCTGCACGCCTTCGAGGAAGGTGATCTTTCCCCAGCCGTGTCCGTTGTTGTGGTCTTGAATCGCCTTGCCGGGCACTTTTTTATACAAACCGGATTGATAGGTTTCATTTGGGTTAAACAACCCTTCTTCAATCGCTGCGGCCAAGGTGATAATTTTAAAGGTTGATCCAGGTTCAAACATGCTGCTGACGGCGTGGTTGGTAAAGTTCTCAATATTCCAGTACGAATTGGGGTTGAACTGCGGGCGGTTGCCCATCGCCAAAATTTCTCCGGTGTTCGGGTCCGAGACGATGACTGTCATTTTTTTCGGTTTGTATTCCTGTTCCGTCTTGTCCAAGGCCTGTTCCACGTAATCCTGAATCTGTTGGTCGATGGTCAGGTATACGTTGAGCCCGTCCTTCGCCGGTTTATAGATGTTTTCCCCCTCCGGCAGCTGGTAGCCGGCTGCGTCGGTCAGCACCTGCAGTTCTCCCATTTCACCGCGCAGTTCCTTGTCGAGCTGCAGCTCGATTCCCATTTTGGCCTCATCTTCATAGGTCATGTACCCGAGGACATGAGAAGCAAAGCCGTTGTTGGGATAAAAGCGGCGGGTCGTATCCGTAAGGAAAATTCCCGGCAATTGATTTACTTCCGAACGCTCCCCATTCGGCAATCGCGGATACTGAACATCCAGGATCTGCTTTTTTTGCTCTTCCGTAATCTTCTTTCCCGCTCTTCCCAGTTCCACGTAGAGGCTGGTCTGGTTGGTCAGGCTTTGCAACAGCTTGTCCACCGGAACGTTCAGAATGGGGGACAGCTTGGTCGCCGTGTAGTACGGGTCTTTGACGTAATTGTCCCCGATTCGTTTGGCCTCCTGTTCGTTGCGGGGCGGCATCGTGGCGTTCACCGTATACGCCTTCCCCTCGTATGCCAGAACTTCGCCGTTTCGGTCCCGAATCTCCCCCCGCTTTGGCTTCAGCTTCTTTTTCCAGTCCCACTGTTCTTTCGCCTCATCCATAATCCAGGCGGCATCGACGGTCTGAATCCACCAGAGTCGAACCGTCAGTCCGGAAAAAACCAGAATCGTCATAAACGCCAGGAACAAAATGCGCCAGTTGACTCGACGTTTTGTTTCCATGCTGCTTCACCTCACCGTTCAACGTTCACAAGTTCCATTTCCCTTTTTCAACTGGCGGCAACAATGGAAGATTCCCCTGTGAAGAAAAAATGTTACCGAGACTATGCTGGTAACATCTTAGTTTGTCATGCCTGTTTTTGTTTTCCCTGTTGAATCGTTTTGACCAATCACGTGAACAGAACCCGGATTGGAGACCATCCCCATCTTTTCCGCTTCCGCAACAATCCGGTCGCGATTGCTCATTTGTTCAATTTGCAGCTGCAGCGCAGCGTTTTTCTCCTGGTTGATGCGTATTTCTTTTCGGAGACTCTGGATCTCGTAATTGTATTGGGAGATTTCCGAGTAGCGGACGCCCACAAATCCCGCTCCGGCGACGATAATGGAAATGAAGAGCAAGTATAAAAGCTTTTCGCCGGTAGGAATGGACGGTTTTATCTTTATGGTTCGCTTGGTCTTCTTCCTGGAGTGGTTTTTTTCCAGCTCCACAGCGAGATTTCCTCGGTAATAATAACTCATTCCTCTCCCTCCTTACAGTTTCTCGGCCACCCTCAGCTTGGCTGAACGGGCGCGGGGATTCTCGGTCAGTTCCGCTTCCGACGGTACGATCGGCTTGCGGGTAATGATTTTTACAACAGGCTGGTTGCCGCACGTGCAAATGGGGAAGCTCGGCGGACATGTACAGCCCTTGGCGTAATCCTGGTACACTTGCTTGCAGATCCGGTCTTCGAGAGAGTGGAAGGTAATGACACTTACCCTTCCCTGCGGACGGAGAAGCTCGATGGCGTCAACGACTGCCTCCCGAAACGCATTGAGTTCGTCATTCACGGCGATGCGGATCGCCTGAAACGTGCGTTTTGCGGGATGCGGTCCCGTTCTGCGGGCGGCGGCCGGAATCGCTTCCTTGATAATTTCTACCAGTTCTCCGGTTGTCCGAATGGGAGCCTTTTTCCGATGCAGGGAAATTTGCCGGGCAATTCGGCGGGAAAATTTCTCTTCTCCATACTCCCAGATCAGTTGGGCCAGCTCTTCTTCTTCCCAGTCGTTCACAACATCGTAGGCAGTCAGCGGCGACTGCTGGTCCATCCGCATGTCGAGCGGTGCATCCGCATTGTAGCTGAACCCCCGCTCTCCTTCGTCCAACTGAGGGGAAGAGACCCCCAGATCAAACAGCACTCCATCCACACCCGACAAGCCCAATTCCTGCACGACTTGCCTGATGCGGCGAAAATTGCTTTTTACCAGTGTCACTCGATCCAGATACGGAGCAAGCCGCTCTCTTGCATTGGCCAGAGCGGTGTCGTCCTGGTCAATGGCAATCAGCCTGCCGTCCGCTCCGAGCTTGGAAGCGATGAGACTGCTGTGCCCGGCTCCGCCAAGCGTACAGTCTAGATATGTACCGTCCGGACGGATGTTTAAGCCCTCCACAGCTTCGTTTAATAAAACGGTAATATGATGAAACGACAATGAAGTCACTCCCGATGCCACAAGTTAAAATCCAAAATCCACCAGCTTCTCGGCGATTTCGCTGAACGAGTCTTCGGCACCTTCGAAGTAGGATTCCCACTTCTCCTTGCTCCAGATCTCAACGCGGTTGGATACGCCGATCACGACGCACTCTTTTTGGATGCCGGCATGCTCCCTCAAGGTTGGCGGTATATTTACCCTTCCCTGCTTATCCCACTCGCATTCGGTAGCTCCCGAGAAGAAAAAGCGCGTAAATGCGCGAGCATCCGCTTTGGTGAACGGGAGAGACTTGAGCCGCTCCTCCAGCGCTTTCCACTCATCCATGGGGTAAACAAACAAACACTGATCCAAGCCGCGGGTAACAACAAAGGATTGCCCGAGTCCTTCACGGAATTTGGCGGGAATGGTCAGGCGTCCCTTATCATCGATGCTGTGCTGATATTCACCCATGAACACGCCCGTTCCCCCCACTTTCCCCCCGAAGGTCTCCACTTTCCCCCACTTTTCCCCACTTGGCTACTATTCATCATTATAAAAAAAAATCCTGCATTTGTAAGCAGGATTTTTTCGTTGATTTTTTCAGCGGGAAAATACCGATTTTGCGGCTTATTCGACCCAGCTGTCCAAATATGCTTTTTGTTCCTCGGTCAGCTTGTCGATGGACACGCCCAGCGCCTCCAGTTTATAACGGGCAACAGTCTCGTCCAGCTCGTACGGCACGTTGAGTACGCGCTTGCCGATGGATTCGTAATGCTTGTTTACATATTCCAGCGAAACGGCTTGCAAAGCAAAGGTCATGTCCATGATTTCTGCCGGGTGACCGTCGCCTGCAGCCAGGTTGACCAGTCGCCCTTCTGCCAACAGGTACAATTTTCGACCGTCTGCCATGACAAATTCCTCAATGTCTTTGCGAACGACACGCTTGGAAGTCGACAGCGCTTCCAGTTCCACTTTGTTCACTTCGACATCAAAGTGGCCTGCGTTGGAAAGGATCGCTCCGTCTTTCATCACTTCGAAGTGCTCTTTGCGGATGACGTCGCGGTTTCCGGTTACGGTCACAAAGTAGTCGCCGTGCTTGGCCGCTTCGCTCATCGGCATGACTTCAAAACCGTCCATGTACGCTTCGATCGCCTTGATCGCGTCAATCTCCGTAACGATTACTTTGGCACCCAGGCCTTTGGCACGCATGGCTACACCTTTGCCGCACCAGCCGTAGCCGACAACGACTACCGTTTTCCCCGCCACAACGAGGTTGGTCGTACGGTTAATGCCGTCCCAAACGGATTGGCCGGTACCGTAGCGGTTGTCAAACAGGTATTTGCAGAATGCGTCGTTTACAGCGACCATCGGGAATTCCAGCTTCCCCTCTTTCTCCAGGGCTTTCAGGCGAAGGATACCGGTTGTCGTCTCCTCCGCGCCGCCGCGCACCTGGCTCAAGAGATCACGGCGCTCGCTGTGCAGAATGGTAACCAGATCGCCGCCGTCGTCGATGATGAGATCCGGGCGGGTTTCCAGCGTTTTGATCAGGTGCTCCTTGTACTCTTCCGGAGAAGGGTTGTACTTGGCAAATACGCGGATGCCGTCTTCCACCAGCGCTGCGCATACGTCATCCTGTGTGGACAACGGATTGGAACCGGTGATGGTTACTTCCGCGCCGCCCGCTTGAACCACTTTTGCCAGGTAAGCGGTCTTTGCTTCCAGGTGAAGCGAGATGGCTACTTTCAGGCCCGCGAACGGTTTTTCCTGTTCAAAGCGCTCACGAATGCGGTTCAGGACCGGCATGTGTTCCTTTACCCAGTCGATTTTCAGATGGCCGTTAGGGGCCAGGGACATATCTTTTACGATGCTTTCAGAAACCATGTTCACGAAAAGAACCTCCTTCTTAGTGGCAACACTACGTGGATTTACTGAGACACTCACTCTTTATCTTATCACAACCTTGCCAACATCAGCCAGACAAAGCGGTTCATCCGTGTGAACGATACGGATAAACCCGCTTGTGCGAACGCTTCTCGCAGATCTTCGTGCAGCTCGTAAAACTCCGTTTCCAGATCGCGGAGCAGGTTCTCTTTTTGCTGGGCACGAACGCGGGCAAATACCTCGGCTCTGCTCGCTTCGCTCTCATAGCAGGTATCTGCGAAGACGATGACGCCCTCAGGACGCAGCAGCTGCTTCATCGTAGAGAGCGCCTCTCGTTTCTCCACGAGTGTCAGATGATGAAACGCATAAGTGCTGACGATGGCGTCCACGCGCTCTTCCGCGCCAAGAGGCAGCTGCAGAAAGTGCCCTTCTCTTAAGTCAATGGCCAGATGTTTGGCCGCTACCTGCTGTCTCATCTGTTCGGATGGCTCCACACCAATGACGCGATAGCCAGCATCCGCCAGCAATCGCGACAGGTTGCCTGTTCCGACGCCAATTTCGAGCACGTCCTTCGCACCGGGGGGAATGCGCTTCACGACCTCGGCGAGGATCTGGTCGTAGCCTGCAAACACTTCGTTGTACTCCCCTTCCGAGTCGTGGACCGTCTCGTCGTAGACAGGGGCCCATTGATCGAACAATTCGGTAAAATCATGTGTACTCATGGTGTATACTCCTTCTCTGTCAAAAAGAGGGAACGAAAATCACACTATTCCAATATGTTTTCGTGACATTAACACATTATACCGAACCGGCTTCATCCGTCAACATGTCAAGAAACCTCCGAAGCGCTTGCGGCATCCATTTCTTTTTGTGGTAGACAAGCTGCTTGTAGACGCGTATGTCGGGGTGGGAAAAAGGAAGCACCGCCAGCTTTCCTTTTTCGACCTCATCCATCACTGCCAGCCGCGGTACAAGTGCGATGCCCAACCCATAGGCCACGCACTGCTTGATGGCCTCGAGACTGCCAAACTCCAGCGAGGTTTCGATCGGAGTGTCGGCGTCCCGGAGCACTTGTTCCATCATCGACCGGTAGCTGCAGCCAGCCTCTGTAAAAATCCAGTTCTCCCCGGCAAAATCAGTCGCAGTAACCCGCTGTTTTTGGGTGAGTCGATGATCAGGTGCGGCAATCACAACCAACTCTACTTCCCCGAGGTTGATGCAGGTGAGATCCGGGTGGGTTTGCAGCCAGTCAAGCACGACCACAAAATCAAACGTTCCGTCCTTTACCCCTTGACGAAGCTCGCTGCAGATGCCAGGGTGGAGCAGCACCTTCATCTTGGGATGCTCCTGCCGAAACCGCTGCAAGTACGGGGGCAGGTAAAAGGCGGCTAACGATTCTACAGTGCCGATCGTCAACGTACCAGCCATCTGCGACTGTTCAGACAGGCTTACTCTCGCTTCCTCCAACACCGCCAACAGCTGTTCGCTGTAACCAAGCAATAGTTCACCGGCATGGGTCAAGCGAATTTTCCGCCCCCAGCGCTCAAACAGGGTGACGCCGAATTCGTTCTCCAGATTTTGAATCTGCGTCGTGACGCTCGATTGAGCGTAGCCCAGAACCTCGGCAGCCCGCGTAAAGCTTTGCCATTTGGCCACCTCACGAAATGTTTGCAAGTAACGGGTGTCCATGCCTCTTCTCTCCCCTGTTTAAAATCGGAAATACCGATGTATATGATCAATTATTATAGATAATGCCGATACGCACGTCTATGCTACACTTGATCTATCGATCACATCTACGTTTAGCAAAGAGAGGGATTTCAAATGGAGAATGCGTCAGCGAAAACGGCTGGCCTAGAAAAGACGCTGTCTTTTCCGCAGATTGTCGCTTTGTATATCGGGGCGGTCATTGGTTCGGGCATACTGCTGATCCCCGGATTGGCGGCTGAAAAAGCGGGACCTGCTTCCATCCTTGCCTGGCTGGTCATGTCCGTCCTGGTGATCCCGATGGCGATTACGATGGGTTTGCTCTCAGCCCGTTATCCCAGTTCCGGGGGTGTGTCCCACTTCGTGCGGCTCGCGTATGGCGATCGCTTCGGCAATATGGTCGGCTGGTTTTTCCTGTTGTCTGTGCCGATCGGTGCGCCCATATTGTCGGTCACCGGGTCCAAGTACGTCTCCGTGCTGCTGCAGTGGGGCGATGTACAGGTGTATATAACAGCCGCATTGATTTTGATCACGGTTCTGACCATGAACCTCTTTGGACTCCAGCTCGCGGGCAAAGTACAGACGATTGTGGTCTCGCTCATCTTGGCGATCCTGCTGCTGGCAATCGCCACCTCGCTGCCGCACTATGATTCAGTCCACTTTACCCCGTTCGTGCCGAACGGCTGGCTGAGCGTCGTACAGGCAGCAGGTTTGCTGTTCTGGTGCTTCATCGGTTGGGAGGCGGTCACCCATCTCTCCGAGGAGTTTGTCGACCCGCAGAAAAATGCCATAAAGGGCGTGCTCTGGAGTGCAGGCATCGTGGCACTTCTATACTTTGGTGTTGCCTTCATGACTGTCGCCACCCACAGCTACGGCAACGGCTTGTCGGAGGCATCCCTTAGCGTGATGGTGCAGCTTTCCCTCGGTCCTGCAGGCGGGTGGATCGTAGCCGTGACTGCCCTGTTCATATGTATCGCCACCGCCAACGCCTACATCAGTGCCGCGTCCCGGATCGCCTACTCCCTGTCCAAAGAAGGCATCGCCCCGAAGTGGTTCGGAAAGCTGCATCCCACCCATCGAACACCCATCGGCGGATTAAGCTTTTTGACCCTTTGCTTCGCCTTGGTGCTCACGGTTCTCGCCTGCGGCTGGATCGACCTTGCCCGGCTGATTGAACTGCCGAACGCGACATTTTTCGCCACCTACATCGGGGGCTGCTTCGCCGGTGTGCGGCTGCTGAAAGAAAGCAAAATCGGCAAGATTGCCGCGTGGATCTCTCTTGTGGTGACCATCGGACTCTACCCGTTTCTCGGTTGGTCGGCATTGTATCCGCTGGTGATCGTCGCCTCGTTGTGGATCTGGGAGAAACGAAAGACGTCTGCCCAATCCGATTTGTCCGCGTAGGAAAGATAAAAAGAGTAAGGGTTCGCTCCTTACTCTCAGTTTGTTGAGAAACCAATGTTTTGTAGAGGGACCGATTCTCTCAAGCTACCCGCGAGCTGTGACGACCTGCTAGCGTAGGGTCCCAGAGTAAGGGTACGGAATATCACCTGACTGCCTGATTGCCGATTCTGGTTTGGCCGCCTTCACTTTGCCCGTTTTTCCGTACCTTCGTCTCTCTGTTTACTTTTTATTCGTTTTTTCCGATCAATTGAAATGCCTTACCATCTTGGGAAGACAGGTAAAAGGTTCTGTCGACGCTGCCACCCAGCTCGCCGGAGTAGTACTGAACGGTCATACGGTACTTGTTGTCTGTGATTCGAGCGAAGTAGAGAAGCTCGTTGAACTGCGGGAAGCTGATGTAGTCGGTTGCTTCATATTTCATGAAGACAAAATGCTCTTCGAGAAACTTCTGGGATACCGGCAGCTTATTCTCCTGGACATACTTGACTAGCTCGTCAAACCGGCGAATCTTCCGTTGATCCATCACATCTTCCACGAAGGTTTTCACCGCCGCGATCATCGCCTGCTTGGCGGACGCATCCACGTTAGCAGGATACAGCTCCTTGATTTTCTGCTGCAGCCGCTTCAACAGCACAACAGACTGGGCACGGGTCAGCATTCCCTCCGGCTGAAACGTCCCGTCCGGGAATCCCGTCATCATCCCCAGCTTATAGATCGGGTAGACGGTAATCACTTCATATTCGTCAGAGACGTGGATATCTGTAAAAAACTGCGCCTTGGTGCCGCGGTACTTTTCCCCTTCCGACTGACTCGCCAGCGCCGCCAACAGAATTCGCGCCGCCTCCACCCGACTTATTTTCCCATCGGGCTTCCCGTAGGCGATAATCCCTGCCGCCAGCAGGTTGGTGTAGGCTTTCTCGGACCAGCGTCCTTTTACCGCGGACAAGTAGGTTTCGCGGGTATATTCGTCAAATTCTCGTCCCGGGAATGACGGGAGCATCCGTTGTACCAGCGTCATGAACTGTTCCTGTGTAATCGGCTGATCCGGTCGGAATCTGCCGTCTGGAAACCCTTGGACGATTCCTTTTTGCACCATGTCACCAATTTCGCCTGCCGCCCAGTGTCCTTTGATGTCCGCAAAGGCGCTAAGGGTCGTTTCCACGCCCGAATGCGCGTGAGTCGGACTGGCGGGAAGCAGCCCGAGGATCACCGCCATGCCGATGATCAGCATGCGGAACGGTTTCAAACGGCGTCGCATGAAGCCATACCCCCTTTCTATGAAAATCACCTGACATTCCATATGACGAATCATGAAAGAATATGTTTCAAAAGAAAAAAATCCAAGCCGCCTTCCGCAGTGTAAGGCTCCTGGATTCTATATCGTTACAGCTTGTTTACCTGCACAGACTCTACCTGTCGACGAAGCTCTTCCATCGTCTCGGCGAGATTGTTCCCATCCACACGGTGTGTCCCCGCTGCAATGGAGTCGATAATGTATTCGTTGATCTTTGCCGAGTGGTGAGCCAAATCCTTGTAGTTGTCCAGGTTGAACGTGATTTCCTCATCCTGTTGGAAGTCATAGATCCGGACATTCGGCAAAGAACCTACCTGTTCATACAGGTACCGCTTGGTCGCCAGCTCGTTTTCAAACAGAGCCGGGCTCTTTTCGTAGAAGAAGCGGTGCTGCAGGATGGAGTACGGCGGATAGTACAGGATAAATTGAATTTCCTTGTTCTGTTGAATCAGCGGAATGATATTTTCATTCAGGTTTTGCTTGATGTTGTCAAATTCGTATTCACTCGGCACAAAGGATCCGCCGCTCATCACTTTGTTCCACTCGGCCAGAACGATTTTTTTGCTGAACGTGTACTGTGTCCAGGTGTTCAACCGCTCCAGATCGGTGTTATCCGGCTTGATGATCCCAAGAGCGGCCTGCAGTGCTTTCACCGTATCCGCTGTCGTATCCAGATTGAGCAGATACTTGATGTCATTAAACGGGTTGCGGTCGTAAAAATAGTGGGGGAACGGTCCGAATTCGTCGCGAACCCGGTCCGGCTCTCCGCGCAGGGCAAAGTAGTCAACACCCCAGATGACGCGCTTCACTTTTCCCGTGTCGATGGCCAGCTTGGCGATCATGTACTGCTCCTTGGACGTCGCCCCTGACATGGAGAGCTTCAAGGTTTTGCCCCCGAGCCTTGCGTTGACGTAGCTCGACAGAAAGTTTTCCGTCATCGATGTGCCGACGATAATCGTATCGTAATCGTAATGTTTTGCTAACCCCGGGTTTTGATAGCGCTGCTGGGTGGAAAAGGATGCCTCATACCATGCCTTGCGGTAAAATTGCAGCGGGTCCACCGCAAAATTAAGCGACACCAACAGAGCCAAGAGACCCAGCGTCATCGTCAAGACAACCAGGGACCATTTTCTATATCGCTTCATAACGTCCTCCGTTGAAGTTTAGAACTGGAAGTAAAGAAATTCGGAAACGCGGTTCAAGCCAAAGATGCCGGCGACGATAAACAGCGAGGCGACCAACGCCCATTTCAGACTCGGCTTGAATGACTTGTCCCACTCCAGGCTGTTTTTCCAGACGTTGACGAACAGATAGGTAACGGCCAGATAGAAGAGTTCAATCCGCCCCTGTGGCAAGGCAGGGGTAATGCCTGCCGTCAGCAGCCCAGTGTGCTGCCAGTTCACCATCCCTTTCAACACGACCAGGGCTTGTCCGAAGCTCTCGGCACGGAAAAAAACCCAGGCCACGACGACGAACAGAAACGTCACGATGCGGCCCAACAGCCAGTGCATGCGCAGGCCGAGGGAGCGCCAGAAGTGGTTGACCATCAATCCGGCTCCGTGCAGGAAGCCCCAAAAGACAAACGTCCAGGCAGCCCCGTGCCACAATCCGCCGAGCACCATCGTAATCATCAGATTCAGATACCGGCGAACCTTTCCTTTGCGGTTCCCGCCCAGGGCTATGTACAGATAGTCGCGCAAAAAACGGGACAGCGTCATGTGCCAGCGGCGCCAGAAGTCGATGATGGAGGTCGCTTTGTACGGCGAGTCAAAGTTTTGCGGCAGCTTGATGTTAAACAAGAGGGCAATCCCAAGCGCCATGTCGGTATATCCGGAAAAGTCAAAATAGAGCTGAAACGTGTAGCTCAGCGCGGTTGCCCATGCTTCCGTCAGCGTCAGATACGTGGCCTTGAAGCCGGGGTTGGCCCACATGGCAAAGGTGTCGGCGATGATTACCTTTTTGAAGAGACCGATCGCAAACAACAAAAGGCCGTGCGCGATGTTGCGCCAGTTGATCAGCTTGGCGCGTACGCTGTCAAACTGCGGCATCATTTCCTTGTGGTGCAGAATCGGCCCGGCAATCAGGTGCGGGAAGAACGTCACGAACAATATGTAGTTGATAAAGTTGTACTCTTTGCTCTCCCCCCGGTACGTATCGACCAGGTAGGCAATTTGCGTAAAGGTAAAAAAGCTGATGCCGAGCGGCAGTACCAGATGCAGAAGTCCAAGCTCAGTCCCGAACAGGGCATTTACGTTCGTGATCATGAAGTCAGCGTACTTGTAATACCCGAGAAACGCCAGATTGACAGCGATCCCGAAGACAAGGACCGGCTTATTTCCCAGACTTCGCGCCAGCGTTCCCTTTGCCAGCAAGGTTCCAATCGTGTAGTTGAACACGATGCTGCCCAACATCAATGGCAAATTGGCAATATTCCACCAACTGTAGAAAAACAGCGAGGCCACAGCCAGCCAGCCGATGGACGCTTTTGTCAGGCGAAACCGGTTCAATAAAAAGTAAATGGCAAACGTGACCGGGAGATACAGGAAAATAAACTCGTATGAATTAAAGAGCACTGGAAAGAGCATCCTTTCTCTCGTAAAATACTCGGTTGTAACTATACCTCTTTCCAAATAGGGGGTCAATAGTAGAACAGACTCTTTTCCAGCCAGTTCCTGTTACTACCCCGAACCCCTGTCTGCTATGGTCTGTCCATCCTGGTCATCGATTCTGCCAGCTTTTCATCAGTGTGCTGCGCGTTTCGTATGGTCTCTTGGCGGCATTCCTCCGGATATCTTTTCTTCCTTCGTTTACGATCTGCCAGCCAGGCGCCAAAGAGAACGATCGCTGCAACAGTTCCAAACCAGATCCAGAACATGATGCCCCCTCCTTATGAATTCTTATTTATCATGTGTTTAGCCAGCTCTACCACGTGCTCCCTGGTTACTCTGTTATTTGCCCTTATATGGATATGATAGTCGTATTCCCGCGTTTTCCAGTGCAGCTGCCATCCGGGTACTGCTGTTGCTTGCTCGCATAGGATAACCGACAACTCCGAAACCCAAATCCTTTCGATGTTCCATCTTGTTCGCTTCCCGATATTGGCCCCAAACGTTTCCGGAAATGGACTTGCCAGAGATTTAGGAGCACACCAGATCCAGATGCAGTCTGTATGATTGTTCTCATCGCGCAATAAGATCTGATACTCCATGGCATCCGCTTGATGATACCTCCCTACAGAATCCCAGATAAAGTCTTGAAACTGAATCGGCGGTAATCGAACATCATCGGAGGAATCGTTGCTGTCAAAGAGATCTGCCGCTTGCCAGTGTACCCGATTAATGGGATCATCCTGGGACCAACGAGGAACATGAAACCTGGCGGTGTGACTCGTTACCGCATATGCTTTTTCTCCGATGTTCGACACAGCAGCTGGCACGGCCGGAACCAAACCGTTGCAAAACGAGAGCAGATCTTCTCGGGAAAATTGTCCGGTGAGAACAGAAATCTCAACCTGCGTAAACCATCGGGCGTAAGCGACAGCATCATTTCCTTTATAATCACGGCCGATAAAACCGGCAACACCGTGTAGCACGAATGGTTCTCCCTGCCCGACCAGGTTTGTATCCGCATAAATACCCGGTATCGACCAATCGTAAAAAAACTGCTTCACCCGAAAAGTACGGTTTTGGCCTATCACTTCAAAACGAATGGAAGAGCGTGTCTTTGACGTTTCCTTTCTGACCGTTACTCCGGCCAATACAGTACCCTCCGGAAGGTAAGCCGGCACCAGAATCACAAAATTCACAAACGCTTGCGCATCTTCAAATGACATCTGCTCGATGGCATTCACACCTGTTTCGATACGAGGAAAAGGGTTTACCCACATCGAAATCACCCCGGACGATTTAATACCCAGATTATACCATTCACATGAAATATCCGACAAAAAAAGGCCAAACCGCTTGATTCAAGCAGTTTGGCATCATTGGTCATTACAAGTAGACGATCTGATGACTGCCGTCCAATGCGAATGGTGCTTGGACGAGTCGATCAAGCAGCGACAAACCGTGTTTGTTGGCAAAAGAGAAAAAGGACCGTTTCCGTTCCTGCCAAACACCCTCCGGGAGTAAAGCGGCTTCAATGCGCTTCACCCGCGTATGGGAGACGTCCTCCCTTCGACGATCAGAGCGGTTCAACCTATCTTCCAAAAAAGCTACCTGTGCGAGCAGTTTGTCAAAGTTTTTCTCGGCCAGCTCACGAAGGCCGGGATCCCGTTCAATTACCTCGTCAACGAGCGGCCGGTACAACTTCTCCAGCGCTGTTTTTGTCTCTGCAAACCGCTCTCCCAGTGGATCCGGCTCCTGTTGGCTCTGCCAGTCTTCCTTCCAAACGGAAAAGCGTGTCAGTACCGTCTCCACAGGCAGTTCCAGCTGGTTAAGCTGCCGTGCGATCGCCCCTTCTATCAGCGTGACGGACATGCGGGGCAGAACGATCGGCAGCTGGTATCCCAACGCAGCAAACATTTGCCGGTAATACGCCCAGTAGGCTACCTCCGCCTGTCCCCCGATGAAGGCGAGAGTGGGAAAGAGGTGCTCCTGCATCAACGAGCGGGAGACAACGTTGGCGCTGAAACGTTGAGGCTCGGCATCCACGAGTGCGAGCAGCTCATCTCTCGTATAGGAATGGCGTCGGTCCTTGGTCCGATATCGTTCGCCGACCCGCTCCAACAGCAGCCGCTCCTGTCCTTCGTAGATAAACAGGTTTGCCTGATTGGCATCCACCTGCAGTTGCGGCTGATAGCCCGCCTCTTCAATCCGGGCCTCCGATTCTACAAGAAGCTGCGCAATCTGTTCATTTTGTTCGATCAATCTTTGGAATAACGGTTTCTCCAGCTCTCGGACAAACGGGAGAGAGGACTCCACCAGTACCAAACCGTGCTTGCCAAACAAGGCTGCCATCAGACGGGCGAACCAGTCCGCCGCCGTCTCCGATTCGGCGGCCGTCCGCTTCATCAGATCGCGAATCGCCGTCGTCTCTCTTGTCTCCGTATGATCCTGTAAAAACCTCTCGATAAACTGGTGACAGGCCGCTTGCTCCAGCTTGAGATGACTCGCGGAGACACGTCCTTTTCGATTCCATTCGATTTTCCCTTTAAAGACGGCTGTCTCATCGTCCGTCAGCCAGTACAAGTGATCAATTTCATCAATATCGTGATCTTCACCGGCAATCCAGAATACCGGTACAACCTGCACCTGCAGATCTTCCTGCAGTTTGCGTGCCGTCTGGATCAGGTGAATCGCCTTGTAAATCGTGTAAAGCGGTCCCGTGAGCACTCCAGCTTGCTGCCCCCCAATCACCACATACGTGTCCGATTGGCGCAGCTTGTCGATCTGCGCAAGCGCGTTTGGATGGTTGCCCATTTGTGTATTGTAGTGGGATAACCCATCCGCAAGTCGGTCCCGGTGCAAACAGGAGTGGGCGTTCAGCCAGCGAATCCGTTCCTGGTACGACTCGCTTCGATACGGGTGATATTGAAAAAATTGCAGCGCGTCAGCCTTCCCTTGCTGGTAGTCATGGGCCAACCGATTCGCCAATGGAAGCGAAACGCTTTTGATGATCATGCGATGCTCACCTTTCTGTTACATGTCAAAGCAAATTATACCACGCCCCTAGGAAACAAAAAACAAGACAACCCGCTTCATTGGGTTGTCAAAGTGTAATCTTCTCCTGTTGTTCATTCAGAATTGCGGCGGAGTGACCGCCCAGATCAGTACCGCCTCTTCCTCGCCGGTGTTTTCCAGCGAATGCGGCTTGGCGCTGTCAAATGAGATGCTGTCGCCTTGTTCCAACACGTATTCTTCATCACTGAAGCGAACCAGCACGCTGCCTCTGATGACCACGAAGCACTCTTCCCCTTCCGCTTGTACAAACTGGTCAAGCACTAGCTGGCCCGGTTGCAGCCGAACCTCCAGCATGCCCAGCTTGGCGTTGCTTCCCGTGGAAAGCAGGGAGAAGGTGCCGGCCGATTCCGGAAAGACCAATTGTCTTCGCTTCTGCACACGCGTAACGTGCACGTGCTTTTGGTCGATATCCTCGAAAAAGTGGATAATGGAGGACTCAAGTGCCTTTGTAATTTTCCAGAGAGAGTCCAGAGAGGGCTGGGAAATTCCCCGCTCCACCTGGCTTAACAAGCCTTTGCTCAGCCCGGTTTTGCTGGCCATTGTCTCCAGTGTGAACCCCCTCTCTTTCCGAATCATTCGAATTTTGTTTCCAATCGATTCGATGGGAAGCCGCATCTTACTACCTTCTTTCTGTCAGAAAATGATACTCTCAAACTACGCTCATCGTTTTCCAGATGCCTGTTGTAAACAACACCAGATAGACAAGACCAAACAGCAAAAACGTCAGCCGCCAGGTCGAAAAACTAATCTTGCGCAGAGAAATTTTGCCTTTCAGTTTGATTTGCAGCCAGGCCAGCAATCCGACGACTACCAGATAAAAGCCGACAACCCACCACCAGGCGGACACGGCCTGCGGCCAAATCACACCATAGGCAACGATCACCGCGTGAATCAACAAAAAATTCGTAATATTCACGGCCCAGCGTACGGCCAGACGCCGATCCCGCTTCCACAAATAGGCGACCACATATACAAGAAGAAAGCCGACAAAAGGCAAAGCGGTCAGGATTCCCCATAAATAAGACCAAATGCTAACCAATACGGCCATCCTTTGCCCTCCCTCTCAACAATGGCACAGTCGTTTTGAGGAGAATCGCGCGTAGGACTGTCTCGTGCAGCGGTGTCGAAATGCCTGCCCTCTTCCCCTGTCGGACCAGAAAGCCGTTGATGGAGTCGATTTCCGTCGGCTTCCCCTTCCACACATCCTGTAGCATGGATGAGTAATTTTGGGAAGTATTTCGGCATATGGTTACAATTTCCTGCCAGTGCGGTTCATGAATTTTTTGCCCGCAGCTGGCTGCAACAGCCGCTGCTTCGGCAAACATGTCCCGCATGAGCTGCAAGGTAGAAAAGGAGTCGAGCAAAGTCCCGTTTGGTACCTCGAACAATGCCGTCAACGGGTTGATTAATGCATTGGCCACAAGCTTCCGCCAAGCGTAGGAACTGATCTCGTCTGCATACACCGCCGGGATGCCGCAGTCATTGACCTTTTCGACAAAGGAGGAGATCAAAAGATCGCGCTTGTCCTGCCTGTCCCACGGCCCAATTCGAAGGAGGCCGCTGCCCGTATGCTGAACTTCAGTTGGAGAAACGCGGCGGGCACCCTCTGTGTTGATGGCGAAAAAGCACTGATCGTGAAACAGCGCATCGCTCAACAGCTCGTGGTGACCCATGCCGTTCTGCAGGGCAAGTACGCGTGCATGGCGGGGGAGATGGCGCAACAGGGGAATCACATTGGACACATCTGTTTGCTTCACGGCAAGCAGATACACATGGCCTGACGGCAGGGGCGAATGGATGTTGCCGGCGGGGACCATGACCTTTTCCGCGCCTCCGTCCAATCGCCGCAGGAGAATACCGTCGCGGTTGATCTGTTCGGCCTGCTCCCGGCTGCGGGTCACCAGTTCAACGGACTGACCGCCAATGCGCAGTCGTGCGGCGAGCAGCAGTCCCACCGAACCCCCCCCAATTACAACCACATGCATAAATATGCCCTCCAGTTGCTTCTGTTCACCTACATTAATCAATACTTATCCCAAGCATACCAAAGATTGTTGCGTCCATCAATTCATTGCAGGGAAAGAATGCAAAATTGCAAAAAAACTAAGAAAACCCACCCGGCATTAGCTAACGCTTCGCCGGGCGGGGCCCCGAGCACTTTCCGAGTGGCTGTATTGGATGTCCAAATTTATAAATTCTACCCTGAAAATCTAAGTGACTTAGAACAGGCCTTTTTGGCAATAGCAAACTAAGCCCCCGTTGCTTCGTTTTT
>NZ_JBIYSM020000038.1:0-44851 GCF_044759095.2 Brevibacillus soli | reverse complement strand
TAACAAAAATTACGTTAGGTGTGTTTGCCATTCTCAAAAAGGGCGAAAAAACTAATTGACATAGTACGCTTATACACCAAAAAAACCAGTTAGCGTCCCTAACTGGTTTTTTTGCAGGCTGTTTTGCTGCAGGTCTAGCTGTCCCTTACCTGTTGACATACATTGACGGCGAACAGGATGACACCCACCCCAATCAAAATGGACCCAATAATGGCCCCAATCACCAGACCATGGTTCCCTGTCGTCATCATGATAAACAACGACCCCTGCATGAGCGGCAGACCGATGTTGTGCAGCCAAAAGTGAACGCTGGCCAGCCTGGTCTCTCCCGCTTTCGGATAAGCACGATAAATAAGGCCAACGAGTGCAAGTGAAACCCAACCGAGCAGATTCAAATGCGCGTGTACCGAGGATACCGCAAAGAATTGCAGGATTCCCATTGAAATCCCCATCAAGACAGCGATGACAAAATAGACGACGGCGATCTTCAAACAGCGTGCAGCCATGTTTTCACCTCCTTCTCCACCATTCTACTCGCGTCAGCTTCCAATCATGATGAAACGCAAGGAAAACACCCTCTATTGGAGGATTTGAAGGAAGCCCTTTCTCTCGCGAGGGAGGCAGCTGCCCGCAATAAAACGGTCGAGGAGGTCATGCAGGAGTGAAGCGAACAGCGCCTGACCCGGAGCCGGGCTGGCTGGTCTTACCTGCGCCTATCGGCTGAAGCAGGCAGGTTATCATGCGACCGTCTATGAGGCTTCCAATCGAATCGGCGGCCGCTGCTGGACCCGGCGAGGAGATTTTGCCGACGGCCAGATCGCCGAGCACGGCGGTGAGTTTTGCCGGTGATCATGTCTCCGTTGACTATCAGGGATATCTGAACGGGGCGGTGGAATCCGGTGAAAATGCAGCAGCAGAAATCGCGGCCGACGAGAGAATCGCCCTTAAACAAAAAGCCAGGTAAAACAATTCGCTACTCTCCCGAAATCGTTGTATCATAGAGGGGTGAAGGAGTGATAGCAACGTGATAACGATATTGATCAAACGTCCGCACGAAGATGCAGAAGTCTTGCAGATTGCGGATGCCTCGGAACTGGAAGAGCTCGTAGGAGGCGATTATGAAATCGTCCATGACGACCGCCTGGATGGCTTTCATCTCGTGGTGAACGAGGAGGCTCGTGGTATTCAGGCAAACAACTTTCCCATCTCGTCGGACGGTTTTCTCGACTGGGTGTACGGTCCGTGCGTATTCGTCAAGGCGGACGGTTCGTCGCTGAGTCATGAAGACATCGCTTCCATTCAAGAATACCTTGCTTCGAAGGTATAAAATTCGGCAAAAGACAGCCCCTGCCGCTCTACCAAAATAGAGTGACAGGGGCTCGTTCTTTCTTTATACGACTCGCTTATTTTACACCGCTGCTGCCAAAGCCGCCTGTTCCCCGCTCCGTTTCGTCCAGTTCTTCTACTTCGACAAAATCGGCTAACGGAACGATGGCAAGAACCCCCTGGGCAATGCGGTCTCCTTTCCGAATCAGGTAACTGTGTCGGTCTACTTCATCCTGAATGGTGACGAGCTGTTCGCTCACATCGAGACAAACGGTTCCAACCTCACCGGATGGCGTGCGTGTATTGTCAACCAGCACGCACACCTCGCCGCGGTAACCGGCATCGATCGTTCCCGGTGCGTTGCTTAAACGCAGCTTCGTTTTGGCGCTGATGCCCGAACGAGGCCGAACCTGCAGCTCGTACCCTGCCGGAATGGCGAATGCCAGTCCGGTAGGAATTTTTGCCGATTCCCCCGGCAATATCAAAGCGTCTTCCACTGCCACGAGATCAAATCCTGCATCCATATCGCGAGCGTACCGCGGAATGACCGCATCCGGGTGAAGTCGCTTTATGTGCACCTTTGCGACAAGTCGTTGGTTGGTCGCATTCATCCATACTCTCTCCTCGCTGCCTCTTTTCTCTTACAGGTCGCCCAGATTCAACCCGCTCGATTTGGTGTAGTTGGTCACTTTTTGTTCGAAGAAGTCTGTTTTGGTCTGATTCAGGTTGGCGAAGGTGTCTACCCATTTCATCGGATGCTCCAGATGTTCCGGATACAGGATCTCCAGGTCAAGCGCCTTCATCCGCTGGTTGGCCAGGTATTTAATGTAGCGGTCCAGTATTTCGTTGTTGATGCCGAGGATTTCATTGTTGGTCACGTATTGGCCCCAGCGAATTTCGTGGGAAGCCGCTGTGTGGAACATCTGGCGAATCTCCTCGATCAGCTCCGGAGTAAAAACTTCCGGATTTTCCGCGCGCAATTCGCGGAACATGTTCTGGAACAGCACCACGTGCGTCAGCTCATCCCGCTGGATGTATTTGATCATGGTCGCGGTACCGGTCATTTTGCCCTGGCGAGCGAGCGTATAGAAGAACGAGAAACCGGAGTAGAAATAAAGAGACTCCAGCAGGTAGTTGGCGATAACCGTCTTGACAAAGCTCCGGTCATTCGGGTTGTCGACAAACTCCTGATACAAGTCAGCGATAAATTTGTTCCGTTCCAAAAGGCGCGGGTCATTCCGCCACTCGTCGTAGATGTTCTCCCGCGTCTGCGGCGAGCAGACGGAATCCAGCACGTAGCTGTAAGACTGGGCGTGGATCTCTTCCTGGAAGGTTTGGATGTTTAACAGCGAGCATACTTCCGGAGCCGTGATGTAGTCGGAGATGTTCGGCAGGTTCTCCGTCTGCAGGGAATCCAGAAAGTTCAGGAATGAGATCGTCTTGTCAAAAGCCCGTCGCTCTGCCGGGGACAATGATTCAAACTGCTTCGCATCATTGGCCAAAGGCACTTCTTCCGGTATCCAGAAATTGTTCAGCATGGTGCGGTACAGTTTTGCCGCCCATGGGTATTTGATGCGGTTCCACTCGCGCAGGTTGGTGGTGTTGCCGCCGATCATGCGCTGGGTGCCCCGCTGTCCGTATTCGTTAAAGAGACGTTTTTTCTCCAGTTGCATGGTTCCCTTTCACTCTCCTTGCGTTACAAGCGCATAGACTGCCTACGAGGAGCAGACGACGCAATCTTCCACTTCGACAGATTGGTTGCGGACGTAATAAATCGTCTTCAATCCGTTCTCCCACGCCTGCAGGTACAGGTTCAAAAACTCGGGAGCCGTGATATTCGGTGTAATGTACAGATTGAACGACTGGGCCTGGTCGATGTGACGCTGTCTGGCTCCTGCCGCGCGAATTGACCAGATTTGGTCAATGCGGTGAGCCTCCTTGTAGTAGAATAACGTCTTTTCGTTCAAATTCGGCGCGGTTTGCGGGATGTTGCCGTTCCGCTTTTCCTCCACGAAGAACTTGGCGTACACCGGATCTGTAGAAGCGGTAGAACCGGCGATCAGGCTGGTCGTACCGGTCGGAGCCACGGCAAACGTCCAGGCATTTCGCATGCCGTTTTCTGCCACCTGCCGGCGAAGCTCCGCCCAGCGCTCGCTGCGGTAGTCACGGCGGTCAAAGTACTCGCCCGTCTGCCATTCGCTTCCTTCAAAGACGGCATAGGTGCCTTTTTCCTTTGCCAGTTCCATGGATGCCTTGATCGCATGATAGGCAATCTCTTCGTACAGCTTGTCCGCTATTTCGACGTGCTCTTCGCTCTCCCACTTGATGCCGTTTTGCGCCAGATACTGATGATATCCGCTGGTGCCGAGACCGACAGCGCGGTATTTCTTGTTGGTTACCTGCGCCTGCTTCACCGGATAGTAGTTGAGATCGATCACGTTGTCCAGCATTCGCATCTGGATCGGCACGATACGCGCGATGTCCTCCATCGATTGCACGCGGCCCAGGTTCAGGGAAGAGAGGTTGCACACCACGAAGTCCCCCGGGGTGTAACGCATGACGACTTCGCCATCTTCCAGCTCTTCGCTGACAAACACGGTCGGACTCATGTTTTGCATGATTTCGGTACAAAGGTTTGAAGAGTATACCATCCCTGCATGTTTGTTTGGGTTGGCCCGGTTCACCGTGTCGCGGAAGAAAATGAACGGCGTGCCTGTCTCGAAGCTGCTCGCCATGATGCGCTTCATGATCTCGATGGCTGGAATTTCGGACTTGATGGTGAGGCGAGGTTCATTCACACACCTCTCATAGCGCTCATTGAACTCTTCGCCGTACGAGTCTTCCAGCGAGAAGCCCATCACCTGGCGAACCTCATGCGGATCAAACAGGTACCACATGCCGCGCTCTTTTACGCGCTCCATGAACAGATCGGGAATGCAAACACCCGGGAAGATGTCGTGGGCTTTCATCCGATCGTCGCCGTTGTTGGTCTTCAAGTTGAGGAAATCCAGGATGTCTGCGTGCCAAATGTCCAGGTAAATGGCAAACGCTCCTGCGCGCGTCCCCAGTTGATCCACACTGATGGCAATCTGGTTGTACAGGCGAGTCCACGGCACGACGCCGCCGGATGCGCCCTTGTGTCCGCGAATGGAGGAACCGCGGCTGCGCACTTTGCCCAGATAGATTCCCACGCCGCCTCCGAACTTGGATACCATGGAGGTCGCACTTGCCGTGTTCATAATCCCGGACAACGAGTCGTCCACTGTGTCGATGAAGCAGGAAGACAGCTGGCAGTGCGGCGTACCCGCGTTGGCCAGCGTAGGTGTGGCCACAGTGATTTCCAATTTTGAAAGAATATCGTAAAAATCCTTGGCATGCTTCAGGCGATCTTTCTCCTTCAGCGCAAGGTGCATGGCAATAATCATGAAGCGCTCTTGCGGAAGCTCCATCACGCCGCCGTCAAAGTCTTTGATCAAGTAACGGTCGGCAAGAAGGCGCAACCCGGCGTAGTTAAACAGGTGATCCCGTTCCGGTTTGATGTAGGCACCCAGTTCGACTATTTCCGAATCGCTGTATGTTTCCAGCAGGTATGTACCGTACAAGCCTTTTTCCGTCAGTGTGTGCACGAGTTTGAGAAAATCGCCGTAACCAAAATGTCCGCGATAGCCGCGATTGATGGCGGCGTCCTTGTACAGATCGTACGCGAGCAGCCTCGCTGCGACGAACTGCCAGTCTGGCTGCTCCACGCTTGTCTTCTCCACTGCCGTCTGCATCACGATGCGCTGGATTTCTTTCGTGGTCATTCCGTCGCGAAATTGGATGCAGGCATCCATTTCCAATTCCAGCGGATCACACTGGGGATAGCTTTCGCAAGCGTAACCGATTACTTTTTTCAGCTTGTCAATGCGAAGCTCTTCCGGTTCGCCGTTACGCTTTAGGATTTGAATGGTGCTTACTGCGCTCATAACGCCACTCCCCTATCAAGAAAGGTAAATTCTGTATAAGTCCATCCTGATGACATTTTCATAGTTTACTAGAAGGCACTATATCTAGCAAGACATTAAATTTTTCGACAAAAACAGACACAATATATTGATTTTTTCCGAAAGATTTGTAATACCACAAGACGGGGAAAAAGGGAAGAGGTCAAGTGCCTGGATTTGATGCAAACTTGAATCAGGTTTAGAATTTTCGGGAGAAGGGAGGCAAACCGGTCATGCTCAAAACAAAATGCCTTGAACTTCCACTCATGACGGAACAGCAGATACAGGCTTGTATGGATTTGGCCAACACCGTTTCTTCGCCGCAATGCCGAACCGAATACCTCAAGCGGCGCTTCTCCTCCTACCATTCTGTACTTACCGCCCATGACGAGCAGGGATTAGCGGCGTTTCAATTGATTCAACAGTTTACGAGAAACGATCAGCTGTTTCTATACCTGGGACCGCTGTTCTCCCAGCGAAAGGCGTACCTGCCGATGTTTCTGGCTGCCTTTGACCGGTGGCTGGCAGGGAACCATGGACGCACCGTTCACTTGATGGCGGAAATCCAAAATCCGGAAATTTTGCTCGTGTTTAAAACCTTGTTCTTCCATACGTCATATCCGATTCTTCACACAGCCGCGATCCCCCCTTCCGTACAGGAAACCGCCCGTATTTTTGCGTCCCGGTTTGATCATATCTCCCAGTTGGATACAAGGAATCTGTCGACCCGCGGAGAAGATAGTCTGTATCAATCAAAAAAAGGTACGGAGGACATCCTGGCCTGGATGCGCAGCAGAGGTGTTCATGTGGAACGGGGCGACAGTCAAATTTTGCTGCTCACAGCCGGAGGTTCCCTGCGGGAGCGTCATCGAATCAAAGCCGACCTGCTTCACGGCAAGATGATGCTGCGGCAGTGGCGCCTTTTCCGCCCGATCATGCTGCGCAAGTTTAAGGAGGGAATTCTGCATGGCTGAGATCTACTTCGCCCAAATCAGAGAGGACAGCCGGGTAGAGCGAACGCTGGCCGACCTGTACCGCCCTGCAACTGTTGTCACCATCGGTTCGGGCGGCTGCACCTCCCTGTCCCTCTTGCAGGACGACGTCAAATGCGTGTACGCGGTGGATGCCAATCCGGCGCAGGCTGCCTTGATTGAATGTAAAACAGCTGCGATCTCCACCCTTTCCCGCGAACAGTATCTGGCCTTTATCGGCGAGACCGAAACGGACGACCGGTTGGAGACCTATCGCCGCCTCGCCCCGCTGCTGCCTGATTACGCCCGGGAATACTGGGACCGGCACCTGCCTGACGTCGAACATGGCATCAATCAGTGCGGTGCGACGGAGAGATTTTATCGATTTATCGGCCGCAACATTCGCTATAACCTATACGGCGATGATATCTGGCATGCCCTTTTTGCCTGCAAGACGGTTGAAGAACAAATCGCCTTCCATCAAAAATATTTTACTTCCGAGATCTGGAACACCGCGGTACGTCTTCTCTTGAGCAAAACCACGCATCTGCAGTTCTTTCCCGCCTTTATGTTTGCCCACGCCAACGAGAATGACTTCGGCGCTTTTTTTGCGGCGATGTTTACCCGGGAACTGCACACCAAACCAGTACGAGACAACTATTTCCTGTCACAGCTGCTGTTTTCGACCTATCTGTTCGATCAACCGGAAGGCGTTCCTTACTACCTGAGTGAAACGGGGTATGAGAGGGTGAAGCGAAACCTGCACAAGCTGGTCGTGGTTCCCGCAACGCTGCAGCAGGTATTGCCTGAGCTTCAGGACGTGGATGCGTTTTATTTGTCCAACGTGTTCGACTGGGCCAGTGAAAAGGATCGAGCCTCCATTTGCATGGGGATCCTGCAGGCGGCCTCCGCCGGTGCCGTGGTGCTGTACCGAAACATGCTCTCCAGACATCCGCTTCCTTCCTTTTTCACGGAACAACTGAGGGTGGACGAGGTTCGCTCGGCGGAAATGACTGCCTTGGAACGCTCCATGATGTATCAGCAAATTACGATCGGTGAGTTGCCATGAATTATACCGTTGAACCACTGGGACCCGTAGACAATCAAGCCCTGTTGGAGCTGGCCCGGCTCTCCCATACGGGCAGTGATCAATTTATCGTTGATCGCGCACCCGACTTTTTCGCACTCGGTTGCGAGTGGGGCGAGCCGCGATACTTCGGACTCATGCGTGAAGACCGGTTAATCGGCTGCATCGGTGTGACGAGACAGGTGCGTTTTCTTCACGGACGGGAACAGGATGTCTATTACCTGCACGATCTGCGTGTTCATCCCCACTTTGCTTCCACCCGCGCGTACTACCGCCTGCTCAACCATGTGATGCAGCACCTGCGTGCGCATGCAAACTGGGTGTTTGCCACGGTTTTGGACAGCAATGAGCACCGGCTTGTTCTCACGCGCGGAGGTTCACTGTTACCTTCGGCCGTGCCGATTGGCCGTACAGTTCATTGTGGCGTACCGCTGTTCTTGCCGCTTTCGGGCAATTGGCAAACCATTCGGGCGATATCCCCAAAGACGGCGTGGGATGTTTATGCGGCATGGGCGCGTCCGCTCAACTTTGCCCCCGCTGATCACACGCGCTTTCGTTTCGCGAACGGCATTTTTTTAGGTGCCTATCGTAAAGGACAGCTTGTTGCGGTATGCAAAGTGGTGAATCAAGCGGTCTCACGCAGGCTCGTCTTGTCCAAGCCGCTTCCGCTCTCCTTTCGACTGCTCAATGTGCTCTGCCGTCTTCGTGGAACTCCCCTCCTGCCACAGCAAGGCGGTGTGTTTCACCACGGCTATCTTGCCTATTACGTCTCGGTTGACGGAAGCGACATGAGGCGCGACTTTCTCGCATACCTGTCGCGTTCACACCGAGCCGAATTTACCTATGTCTTTTTCGGACTCCCGAACGAAGCGGCCAGCTCTTACAAGGGTCCGCTCAACATCCGGTTGGGTTCTACCACCTATGCCTATGGTGAAGTCCCGAACGGAATCAGTATGCATTTCCATGAACTGACAATGATATAGGAGGTTGCCCACATGACCCGGTTTGAACAGATCAAGGAACTGACCAGCAAACTGTTTCATCAGCAACAGGTAGAGCTTCACCCTTTGTTTGTCCACATGCGGGAAAACCGCTTTACACCTTTGCAAGCGAAAGCAGCCGCACTTCAAATCTATCATGTCGTGGAGTACTTTCCCCGGTTCCTGTCAGCCATTCTCACAAACATACCCGACTACCGGCTGCGCATGCCGCTGGTCGAAAACCTGTTTGAAGAGCACGGCCGGATGAATGAAAAACGGGTCCACCTGGAAACGTACAAACAGTTTTTGACCGGGATTGGCGTAACCGCTGAAGAGTTGGCAACAAGTGAACCGATCGTACCAGTCATCGCCTACAACCGGGCCATTACCGACCTGTGTCTTCATCACCCCTATGCGGAAGGCTTGGCCGCTCTGGGGGTTATTGAAGAGATCGTCGCCCGTGTCTCCCCGATCGTAGGCAGGTACGCACTGTCCCATTATGAGAAGGAAAAGCAGGATCTTTCCCACTTTACCGATCACGAGACGCTGGATGTGACGCACGCCAACGAGATCTATGAGTTGGCCGCTCGAATCTATGAGGGCGAAAACCGTCCATTGATCGAACGCGGACTCCAGTTGGGTATGTATTACCACACTCGGCTCTACACGGATATTCTCACCCACGTCTCGGCAATTTCATAAAATGCTCACATTCTTCCTATCTTTGGTTTAGCAAATTCCGTACCAGTATGCTATAATCACGTGTGCCAATCAAACAAACTACGAGATAGGGAGGGTGTTTGTACATTGCAAGTACAAAAACCGTATCGCATTCTGCTGTATTACAAGTACACGAAGCTGGACAACTATGAGGAGTACGCAGCTGAACATCTGGAATTCTGCAAGAAGATCGGCTTGAAAGGACGCATCATTGTCGCTCCGGAAGGCCTGAATGGGACGGTTTCCGGAACCGTTGAGCAAACGGATGCCTATATGGAATTCGTTCGTAAAGACCCCCGCTTCGCTGATATCTGGTTTAAAATAGATGAAGCGGACGGCCATGCATTCAAGAAAATGTTCGTCCGCCCGAAAAAAGAACTGGTCACCTGGCGATTTGAAGAAGACGTCGATCCAAATGAAACGACAGGCAAATACCTGACGCCTAAAGAGTTTTACGAAATGCTCCAGCGGGACGATGTAGTGGTCCTCGATGGACGTAACTACTATGAATATGATTTGGGTCATTTCCGCGGCGCGATTCGACCGGAAGTGGAGTCTTCCCGTGAGTTCCCTGAATGGATTCGCGAAAACCTGAGCCAGTACAAAGACAAGAAAGTCCTCACCTACTGCACAGGCGGCATCCGCTGCGAGAAGCTGTCCGGCTTCCTCCTGAAGGAAGGATTCAAGGACGTATACCAGCTGCACGGCGGGGTTGTCACCTACGGTAAAGATCCGGAAGTACAAGGCAGACTGTGGGACGGTAAACTCTACGTATTTGATGAGCGGATTTCCGTGCCGGTCAACCGAACCGATGAAGACGTGGTGATCAGTCATTGCTACTACTGCGGCAAGCCGGAAGACCGTTACGTCAACTGTGCGAACCCATTCTGCAACAAGCAGCACTTCTGCTGCCCTGAGTGCGAAGTGAAGTACAAGCGCTCCTGCTCCGATGAATGCCGTGAGCATCCGCGTAACCGCTATGTAGAAGAAGAAAACGCAAAACTGCAAGCTGCAGGCAAATAAGATGGAAAAAGCTGATCTCAGTTCCTCGAGGTCAGCTTTTTGTATGTTCACTATGATTTTCCCTGTTTATGCGTTTGTATCAAACGCGGGTAATGACATATCGGCTTCCATCCATACCCTGTGTACCCCATCGTTTCTGTCCAAACTCCTCGGGAGACTTCTAGAGACGACCCATACGTGATCTCCTTGATCAGGAACCCCCTTGACGAAGGCATCCCCCAATCCTTTACTTCCCCCCACTATCAGATAGTTTCTCATATATTCCTCCCCGGTTTGAAATTTGGACATCTGGAAAAATTTACTTCTGCCAGATATGACGGTTAGAGGGTGGGTTTAGTTACACCCCCCTGCGGCAACCGATCCTGCAGGAAATTCTCCAGCATTCCGACGTCTACTTCAAACTGACTGTCCTTGTAATACACCGTTGCCTTCGACTCCCCTTTTTTGCCGACAATACGGAGACTGGCCGTACGAATCTCATAACTCCCGTCTTCGCGGAAGTCGCAGGAAGCATCCTTTAACTCCGCTTCCAAAATCGGGGTAATCGTCTGATTCACTGCATCCTGCGTCCCCTGCACCATAGACCGTCCGAGCTGAATGACCTGTTCGGGACTAAATTGAAAGAACAGCACAAGAACCGTACCGAGAATAACGAACAGAGATAAAAGGCGCAGCAAGCTGCGAAACATTACCTGAAACACCACAACGGCCAGCAGGATACAAGCTGCGATGGGCCAGTAGTCCTTTACCAGTTGAAGTATCAGTTCCACCAACATCACTCCTTCACCACTCATTTTGGACAAAAAAAGAGTGAATGTTACCTATTCGGGCACGAATGCCAAAAAAGGGGATGATCTCTATTCTGAAAGTTTGCACTTTCATTTATAATGAAAAAAACAGCGAAGAAAGGTAGAGGTTACAACGTGAACGATCTGCTGCACCGCTTTCCTTTTCCCTTTACAAACGATGTGTATCGTTATTCCAACAATTCCATCCCGTTGGAGCATCCTGTCTGTTTTGAGATCACTCCGGAATATCCGCAGGAAATTGAACGGAAGCGTCAACTGCTGAACGAGTATCACAACCGTTGCTACCAATCCCTGCCGCACACACGGGAAGCCCAGTGGGAAATCGTCGAACTGGTGCTGGATCAGATGGCGCTCTATCATCCCGAATCCTTCCAGGTAGACAAACAAGAGGGGGACTGCTTGTTTCATAACAGGTTGACGGGCGAGACACAGCGGTTTACCATCGGGGACGATTCCAGCCTGCCCTGTGAACCTCTTGATTTTATCGGACGTCATCTGCAAGAGGATTGTATCCTGATGATGCAGCGGGACGGCGACCTCTTTCTTGACGCCGGGCAGCTATGCTTCCCTGCCAACTGGTCGCTGCAGTTCAACACCGGCATGAACTTTTTGCAGATTCACTCACCCATTCCCGGCTTTAACGACCAGGGACTTGCCGACCGAATCCGCGCATTTCTCATGCGGATTGAAGCAGGACAACCGTGGATCCGACGCAACTGGTCGCTCAATGCAGGCAGGCGCCTTGATACCTCACTCGAAACCTTTCACCTCTGGGGACCGGATCGAAAAAAGGTAACGCCGGAAAATGCGGGAGAATTCGTTCATTTGCGGGTCGAGGTGCAAAAGCTGTTTCGACTGCCCCGTTCCAATGGGCTGCTGTTTACCATCCACACCCATTTGATTTCGCTTGAGGAGCTGTCCCGCAACCGAGCCTGGACGGAACAGCTGTACCGTGTTCTGTGCGAGCTTCCTGACTTCATCGCAGACTACAAAGGGATCCTCCTGTACAAGGAGGCCACTCTTTCCTATCTGGAAAACATCCTTGCCCGGGAGGCGTTGTGACAATGAAGAACCCTTCCTTCACTTTTGTGGAAGGCAAACGAAAGTACCTGCTATACACCGATCATACCGGGTCCGAGTCGGTCGAACCGCTCATCCGCACCTTGCTTCACCGGAGGCTGCCGTTTGAATGGCATGTTGCCGAAGGAATGAAGGAAGCAGACATGACTTATTGGCTGTCCTCCCAAACCATTGGAACCTATTTGTATCTGGCAGGAAAAAGGGAGCTGGTAGAGACAGGACGGACAGCGGCATACGAAGCCGGATACAGCGACGACGAATTTCAGACATTGCTCGTCGGAGAGCCCATGACGCGCATTTTCTGTACCGTGTGTGAACAGCTAAGCCTGGTACCAAAGAAGGCGCAGGTAATCTGCGCGCAATGCAAAGCGCCGCTCTCCGTTACGGACCACTTCTCGCCTCGTCTACAGGCGTATCTGGCTTACCGCCCCATATCATTGGAAACCAAGGTGATTACGGAATGAAGCTGAATGTAAGGGTCACGGATATCTGGGAAGAAACACTGTCTGTCAAACGGTTTTGTCTTTCTCCGGCAAACGGGGAACAGCTGCCTCCGTTTTCTGGCGGAGCCCATATTACGACGTACTTGAAATCGGACAACAGCGTTCTTGAGCGGCATTACTCCTTGATCAGCAATCCACGCGACCGCTCTCACTACCAAATTGCGGTCCGTTTGCAAGACAACTCACGCGGCGGTTCCGCTTTTTGGCATCAACGCGTGCAAGTAGGACATATGCTGCAAATCAGCTACCCGAAAAATCACTTTTCGCTCAGTACCCGCGCCAAGCACCATGTCTTGTGCGCTGCAGGAATCGGGATCACGCCGTTTCTTTCGATGATGCAGGACCTCGAGGGAAAGTCGTTTGAACTGCACATGGCAGCCCCCTCCCGGGATGAGTGCCCATTTTATGAACACATCCTGCGGCAGTACCCGTCGCAGGCGAATTTTTACTTCTCACGCGAGGGGCAGCGCCTGACACCTGAATTTCTCTCCGAACAACGCATGGGCACCCACGTCTACGTCTGCGGTCCTGACGCGATGGTCAAGCAGTTTACAGCAGCTGCCCGATCATATGGGTATCCGGCAGGCAACATTCATTTCGAACGGTTTGCACCGCCTGTCATTCAGGAATCGAAGCCGTTTGTGGCACAGCTGAACCAGAGCAATCGTTCAATCACGGTCTCGGAGAACGAGAGCCTGCTTGACGTGCTGCTGCGAGAAGGCGTGAAAGTGCCTTACTCGTGTCGGGTAGGCCGCTGTGGAACTTGTCAACTGGAAGTGCTGGAAGGCGAAGTGGCACATTACGACCTACTGCTTAGCGATGCGGAAAAAGAGAGCCAGCGACTCATTCTTCCCTGTGTTTCCCGCGCCCGCTCTGAACGCATTGTCCTATCCATTTAAAAGATGAACCCGCTGGATGTCTTCCAACGGGTTTCTTCATGTTCTATTTGGTTATTCATTCCCGCGTTTTGCAGGACGAACGGCTCGCGTCAATCAGCTGTTTGACCGACATCCCGAACGCATACAGCGACAGGACAACCAGTAAAACATGCGGCATCATGGGCAGAAGACCCGCTATTGTCGGATTGGCAAATCAAGACAAGGATACACCCGATCATACTGATTCCTTTGGGAAACCAATGGGTATGGAACTGCAATCCAATCCCTCCTTCCGATATGGGGACGATTGCACTCCAGAAAAAGTTACACGAACTCTTAACAAAAAACAGCGCGTTGTTCCCGCGCTGCTGCCTCAAATCTGCAAGGCGTTTTTTTGCGCCAGGTACAAGGCGAATTCTACCGGTTTGCTGATCGCCTGCTTGTAGAGTTGGGGAGTGCCCATCTCCTTAAAAATCTCACGCCCCGGTTTGGGGTTGACCTCGATCAGCCACGCCCGACCATTCACGTCAATGCCGATGTCCAACCCCAACTCCATCATCCGTCCGAAGTGATTTTCGATCGTCTCGGCGGTCTGATGAGCAAGCTGGCCGCAATCCTGCAGGATTTCTTTTGTCCGCTCTTCTCCAAATCGGGGGCGAAGAAACGACTGGGCCGGGACCGCTTTCCCTCCCCCGTGCAGGTTGGAGGTGGCGCTGCGCTCCCCGCCGACACGGATGCCGTACCCCGTGATGCTCCACTCCCCGCTCCCGTTTTTCTGGATCAAGAGCCGCATGTCAACTGTCCGCGTCGGTACGAGATTGAGGAGAAGCCCCTGCTGGACGATAAACTTCTCATTGACCCACCTGTCAATCCAGCGGCAAAGGGAGGGGATTTGCTGAATGACGACGGATCTTTTCGCCCTTTGCCTGTCCCGCCCCAGCAGGTGAAAGCCGTCACTCGTCTTCTCCAGCCTGAGTATTCCTCTGCCGCCCGTACCGTTCAACGGCTTTAGATACAGCAAGGGATGCCGGCCAATCATTTTTTGCAGATTGGCATGGGAATACAGCATCGCCTCCGGCAACCAGCGGTGCATGCGCACATCGCGCCACAGCACCTCATGGACACGCCACTTGTTGGCCAATCGGTTGTTCGCGTACAAAAAGTGATTTTGCTTGCGAAACGCGACGTACTTCCGAAAATGTTCGGACGGCGTGTACCGATAGCGATCGATGACGACATCCGGCCGTTCGAAGATCCTCCCCTGCCAGCTTCCCGGTCCGTTGGGAACGAAACCTCTCACCTGTCTGCCGGACAGAACGTCGTGTGGGGAAAACAAAAACACCAAACAGCCGAGCTCGTTTCCCGCCCGGATCAGGCGGCGAAAGTATGCGGGCTCGGCAAACTTTTTTCCTTCCCGCCAAGTCAGGATGCCGATTGCGGGTCTTTTCATGTCCACACCCTCTCTATCGTTCCTTCCCTGGCAGTGTATTCAATTACGTGCGTCTTGGCACTTCCGCAAGCGTCTCCTGCAGTCGTTTGAGGTCGGATGGCAGAGGCGCCTCTACTTTCATCTGCTCTCCTCCGAACGGGTGAACAAAGTGCAGGACTGCGGCATGCAGAGCTTGCCGGTTAAAATCGGCAGCTTTCCCTCCGTAGAGGGTATCTCCTATCAGCGGATGACCGAGATAGCTGAGATGTACCCGAATCTGGTGGGTTCGTCCCGTGTCCAGATGACACTCCAGTTTTGCCGCCTGGCGGTAACGTTCCATCACTCTGTAGTGGGTGACAGCATGTTCACCGGATGGCGTGACCCTGCGTCTGGCCGGATGGTGACGGTCTTTCCCGATCGGTTGGGTGATCGTCCCCCGTTCGTTCGCCGGGTGACCGTGAACATAGGCAACATAACTGCGCTTGATCGATCGCAAGCGCAAAAGGTCGTCGAGCAAGGCGGAAGCGAGGGCATGTTTGGCGTACAGAACCGCCCCTGACGTATCCTGATCCAGTCGGTGGACATGACGAACTTTTGCCAAAGTGCCTGTTTCCGAAAAATGACCGGCAACGAGATGATCGAGCGTCATGTGGTGATGGCTCTCTGTCGGGTGCAGCAGCAGCCCGGCCGGCTTGTTCACCACCAGCAAATGATCGTCTTCATACAGGAGGTCAAGTCCCCCCCGAACAGGTTCAAGCCCCAACGGCTCCGGTTGACAGACACGCAGACGTATCTCCTGTCCTTCAGCCGTACGGGTATGCTGAGCTGCGGGACTGCCGTCCAGCAGGATCTCTTTGTGCTGAAACAGCAAATGGACCGTTTTTTTCGGCAGCCTCCAGTGCTCGCGCAGCAGCTCGCCGATTGGCTTACCCGCAACTTCCAACCCCAGGGTTCCGACCAGCCACTCTCCTGCCTTCTTCATATCAATCATGCTTGGCTTTCTCCTCTGCTGGGGAAACGGATCAGGCTTGATTCAGGGCATCGCTTACCTGGACGACGCGGTCGAGAAACTGCTCGATCTCCTCCCGGCTCTTGCCCAGTTTGCTGACGAAACGAACCAGTTCCTTGCCTTCACGAAACGCGATGAAGCTGGGTATGCCGAACACATCCAGCTTTTGTCCAAGTTCCGGCAAGGTGTCACGGTTGACGGCAACCATCTCTACCTGTTCCTTGTACTTTTCTTCCACTTCCGGCATGAACGGATCAATCCGATGGCAATCCGGGCACCAATCCGTGTAGAACTTGACCACAACCGGCATTTGTGCGGCAATCGCTTGTTCAAATTCTGCTTCCGTCTTGATTTCTCTCATGGTGGGATCTTCCTTCCTGCTTGTTTTGCTTTAGTGTACCATAATGCCATTTGTTTTGTCCCGCCGTGACGACACTTACATCAGCTGCCCCTGCTCCAGCAGATTGCCGATAAACGCCTCCACAGGACGGGAGAGATGCCGGTCCTTGCGATAGGCCACGACAAGCGTCCGCTTGGGCCGATTGGACAACCGCAAATAGACGGGAGGTGTGATGGATCCCGGTGCCATCGTAATCATTTTCGGGGCGAACGACAAGCCCATCCCGGAAGCCACCAGCGATTGTACCGTCTGGATGTTGCTGCTCTCGAAGACGATCCGCGGGCGAAAACCCGCCTGCTCGCACAAGGAAAGGGAAATTTGCCGGAATCCCTGCCCTTCTTTTAATAAGATGAAGGGCTGCTGGGAGAGCGAGGCCAAATCCACCTCAACCTCTCCGGCAAGCGGATGCGTGGGCGGGACGGCCAGATAGATTTCTTCATGGATGGCAGGAATCGCTTCCAGATTCGGATCGGCAATTGGCATCGTGAGCAGGCTGATGTCTATTTTCCCCCGCACCAGAAGCTGCTCCAGCCTGCTGGACGTTTCTTCCACAAGCTGCAGTTCCACACCAGGGAATTGTTTGGTGAATGCGGGTATGACCCGGGGAAGCACGAAAGCGCCGGTGATGGGCAAACTTCCGACCAATAGCTTGCCGGTCTCGCCGCTTGCATAGGACCGCATCTCCCTCTCCAAACCTTCCGCTTGGTCGACGAGCTCCTGCGCCACCTGGATGAACCGCTGCCCTGCATCGGTCAGTTCCACGTGCTGCGGCAGCCGGTGAAACAGCATCACGCCGAGCATCTTCTCCAGCTTGGCGATCTGCTGGCTAAGCGACGGTTGGGCCAAATGCAGACGTGCCGCCGCCCGCGAAAAACTGCGTTCCTCCGCAACCGCCAGTACATAACGAATTTGTCGCAATTCCATGGTACCTACTCCTTATAGGAATAAACTATACGACTAATAATTATTATATCTTTGACCTATTTCTTTAGCCATGCTAAAACCTAAATAAGATATTCGATCGAAAAGGGAGGATACAAGTATGAAGCCCCGCACCTTGTTTGAAAAGATTTGGGACCAACACGTCATTCATGAAGAGCCTGGCAAACCGAGCCTGCTGTACATCGACCTTCACCTCGTCCATGAGGTTACCTCTCCGCAGGCGTTCGAGGGCCTGCGCCTGGCAGGTCGGAAAGTACGCCGTCCTGACCTCACGTTTGCCACCATGGATCACAACGTCCCGACCGCTGATCGTTTCAATGTAAAGGATCCGATTTCCCGCCAGCAGATGGAAACCCTGACCAAAAACTGCGAGGAGTTCGGCATTCCATTGGCTGACTTGAACAGCCCGGATCAGGGAATCGTGCATGTAATCGGACCGGAGCTTGGCCTTACCCATCCGGGCAAAACGATTGTTTGCGGCGACAGCCATACCTCCACACACGGCGCATTTGGCGCACTCGCCTTCGGTATCGGCACCAGTGAAGTGGAGCATGTCCTGGCGACTCAGTGTCTGCAGCAGTTGAAGCCAAAAACGCTGGAAGTACGCGTCAACGGTGAGCTTCCTTTCGGTGTAAGCGCAAAAGACTTGATCTTGGCGATTATCGCAAAATTCGGAACGGATTTCGCCACCGGCTATGTCATCGAATACACCGGCGAAGCGATCCGCAAGCTGACCATGGAAGAGCGGATGACCGTCTGCAACATGTCGATTGAAGCGGGAGCGCGCGCCGGCTTGATCGCCCCGGATGAAACCACCTTTGCTTATTTGAAAGGCCGCCGCCACGCTCCTCAAGGAGAGGATTTCCTCGCCGCCGTGGAGCGTTGGAAGCAGCTGGCCACCGATCCGGGTGCCGTGTACGACCGTGTAGTTGAAATTGAAGCCAGTGAAATTGCTCCGCAGGTGACCTGGGGAACCAGCCCGGGCATGGGGATCGGCATTGACGGGGTTGTCCCCCACCCTGACTCGTTTGCTACGGCGGCAGAGCGAAAAGCGGCACAGGATGCGCTGGCTTACATGGGGCTTACACCAGGCACTCCCATGAAGGAAATCAAAATCGACCGGGTCTTTATCGGCTCCTGTACCAATGGACGAATCGAGGACCTGCGACGCGCGGCAGAAGTGGCGAAAGGGCGCCGTGTCGCCTCCCACGTACACGCAATGGTCGTACCGGGTTCCCAAGCTGTGAAGGAAAGAGCGGAACAAGAAGGACTGCATCACATCTTCTTGGAAGCCGGCTTCGAATGGCGTGATTCCGGATGCTCCATGTGTCTCGCCATGAACCCGGATATCCTGTCGGAGGGAGAACGTTGCGCTTCTACGTCCAACCGAAACTTCGAGGGACGTCAGGGCCGCGGCGGACGCACTCACCTCGTCAGCCCGGAGATGGCTGCCGCAGCGGCGATTGCCGGACACTTCGTCGATGTTCGTGAATGGAAGCAGGAAGGCATCAACAAGGAGGTATTGCAATGAACCCATTTGTCATCCATACAGGATTGGTCGCCCCGCTGGACAGAGTCAACGTCGATACGGATGCGATCATTCCCAAACAATTTTTAAAACGCATCGAACGCACAGGATTTGGACAATTCCTCTTTTACGAATGGCGTTTTCAAGCGGACGGAACACCGATTGATTCCTTTATCTTGAACCAACCCAAGTACGCTGGTTCCACGGTGCTGTTGGCCCGCAACAACTTCGGCTGCGGCTCATCGCGCGAGCATGCTCCCTGGGCCCTCTTGGATTACGGATTCCGGGCCATCATCGCCCCCTCCTTTGCCGACATTTTTTACAACAACTGCTTCAAAAACGGCATCCTGCCCATCAAACTGAGCGAGGAACAGGTTCAGGAGTTGTTCAACCGGGCAGAAAGCCGCGACCAGTATCAAGTCACGATCGACCTGCAGCAACAGGTCGTAACTGACAATGACGGTCTCTCCTACCCGTTTGAGGTTGACCCGTATCGACGCTATTGCCTCTTAAACGGCTTGGACGATATCGGCATCACCCTGGAACACGAAGACAAAATCGCTGCCTATGAAGCAAAGCAGCGTGAATGGATCGGGAATTGACATGGGAAAAGGCATGGAATGAACTCATTCCGTGCCCTTTTTTTCATTCAGGGGGAGAACCATATGGTATTCGTCATAATAACGCTCCCCGACCTTCAAGGCATGTTTTTCCTCTCCGTACAAGGTAAAACCGATCCGCTCGTACAGCTTGCGGGCAGCGCGGTTAACGGTTACGACAGAGAGCTGCAGCTGCTCCACCGAGGTCCTTTCCCTTATGTATGCGATGACCGCTTCCACCAGTTGTGCGGCAACGCCTTTGCCCCGGGATTCAGGCTTTACGTACAGGGAAACAATCGTCGCCTTATGTATGTTCATCATGTTCCACCCCTTGTTCCGAATAGCATACTCGATCGAGCAGAGACTGTAAATCAGGATTTGACAAAAAAATGGTCGCAAAAAAAAAGGAGCGACTGCCCCCCTATGCCGTCTCTATTTGATTCGCTTGTTCAAGTCCGAACGTACTTATCGCCTGCTGCCGCAGCTTGTATTTCTGGATCTTGCCTGACGACGTCATCGGATACTCGGTGACGAATTGGATATAATGCGGGATTTTGTAGCGGGCGATCTTTCCGTCACAGAACTGACGAACTTCCTCTTCGGTCAATGACTGATCGGGGCGTACCTTGATGCAGGCCAGCACCTGCTCACCGTATTTGGCGTCCGGCACGCCAACCACTTGTACGTCGAGGATCTTCGGATGCGTGTACAGAAACTCCTCGATTTCCCGCGGGTAAATATTTTCCCCGCCGCGGATGATCATGTCTTTCAAACGGCCTGTGATACGGAAGTATCCCTCTTCATCCATCGTGGCCAAATCACCGGTGTGCAGCCAGCCTTCATGGTCAATCGCTTTGGCCGTCTGTTCCGGCATGTTGTAATAGCCCTTCATGACGAGATAGCCCCGCGTGCAAAGCTCTCCCTGTACCCCCGGCGGTAGCGTCTCCCCGGTCGCGGGATCGACCACTTTTACTTCCACCTCATCATGTGCACGGCCTACAGTGGAAACGCGCCGTTCGATGCTGTCTGCCAGACGGGTTTGCGTGATCACCGGAGAAGCCTCTGTCTGGCCGTAGGCGATAGTAATTTCGCGGATGCCCATTTTCTCCTCCACTTTTTTCATCACTTCGATCGGGCATGGGGATCCGGACATGATGCCGGTGCGCAGTGAGCGTAGGTCGCGCTCCGCAAAGGTCGGGTGATTCAACTCCGCAATAAACATCGTCGGTACGCCGTAGAGCGCGGTACAGCGCTCTTCTTCCACCACCGAGAGCACCAGACCGGGATCGAATGTGACGGTGGGAACCATGGTGGCACCCGTCGCCACACAGGCAAGAGTTCCCATCACGCAGCCGAAGCAGTGGAAAAACGGCACCGGGATACAGAGACGGTCCTTTACGCCCAAATTCATGCAGGCGGCTACCTTGATCGCGTTGTTGACGATGTTGTAGTGGGAGAGCATCACGCCCTTGGGGAAGCCGGTTGTGCCTGAGGTATACTGCATGTTGATCACATCGTCCGGATTGAGGGACTTCTGGCGGGCGATTCTCTCCTCATCCGATACTGTCATTCCGCGCTGCAGGAGATCGCTCCACAAAAACATGCCAGGCTGGCGCTCTGCCCCAATGAAGATCACGTTTTTCAAATGAGGCAGACGAGCGGACTGCAGCTGACCCGGATCCGACTGATCCAATTCGGGACAGATCTCCCGGATCATCTCCAGATAGTTCGCATCCCGGTATGAGTCGATCAAGAGCAGGGTCGTCGCTTCCGACTGGCGCAGCAGGTACTCCAGTTCATGGACACGGTAGCTGGTGTTAACCGTGACCAATACACCGCCCATTTTCGCCGTGGCGAATTGCGCCGTGACCCATTCCGGGACATTGGTCGCCCAAATGGCGATGTTTTCTCCTTTTTGGATGCCCAAGGAAAGAAAGCCCTTGGCTGCCTGATTGCAAAGCTGCTGAATTTCTGTAAACGTATACCGCAAATGGCGCTCTTTATACACGACCGCCTCCTTGTCCGGATAGCGGCTGGCCGTCTCGTCCAGCAAATCACCAATCGTAATGGAACGCAGCGTCGTCATAAGACCAGTTTCACCCCTGTTTTCCGACTATTTGTAATCGTTTGTCATGTATCCTTTTCTCTCTTTTGTTAGTTGATTCCTGCTCTTCTAAAAAAAGAAAAAGCGTCCCCAACGGAACGCTCCCCCCTTATTTCACTTCAATCACTCTTACTGCTTCCACCTTGTACGGCAGGTGGTTGCTGTAGGTCAGCTCTACGCGCAGCTCATGTTCTCCCTTGGGCAGCTTTTTCAGCAGAAACTCCGGGCTGTAGACCATCCCGAGCGATTTGCCGTCCAAATACAGATGGGCATGGCCTTCACCGAATACAGGCGTTGCTTTTGGATCAGCCGACTCCTTCACAAAGCGGAAATGCTGCGGATTCAAGTTGACTTCCGCGGTTGATCCGTCCACCTTGACGTCGAGGTTTATGGACGGCTTTTCCGAAGAGAACGGCTTGTTCGCTTCGGACGATGTCAGCACACTTTGTTCATTCGGCTTGTACGAACTTCCCACATCAAGCGGATCCTTCACCAGCAGCACGACGCCTGCTACCAGCACAATGAGAAACACGAGGCCACCCAGGATAACATTCCGCAGACTAATGATCATGACCCTCATCATCTACTCTCCCTTTCGCAAATGCTTGTCACCCGTTTTGTACATGGATACGCGAAAAGAGAAAAAATAGAATCGCTATTTTCAATTTCAACGGTAGTTGATAAATTGCACGTCGATCGGCAGATCTGCCTTGCGGATGGCGGCGATGATTTGCTGCAGCTCGTCCTTGCTTTTTCCGGTTACCCGGATTTGATCGTCCTGCACCAGGGATTTTACCTTTAATCCGGTCTCCTTGATGATGGTGTTGATCTTCCTGGCGTTGTCCTTGTCGATTCCCTGGATCAGCTTGACGCGTTGGCGTACAGTCCCGCTAGCGGCCGGTTCGATTTTGCCAAACTCCAGATTTTTGATCGACACGTTGCGCTTGACCAGCTTGCCCAACAGGATGTCTTTCACCTGACCCAGCTTGTATTCATCGTCGGAGACAACCACGATTTCCTCTTTGTCCAGAGAGATGCTGCTCTTGCTGCCTTTAAAGTCAAAACGGTTTTCGATTTCCTTGACCGCGGTATGGATGGCATTGGTCACCTCGGAGAGATCCACCTTGGAGACGATGTCGAACGAACTCTCTTTGCTCATTACCGCACTCCTTTCCTGGCGTTTTCCTCATTCTAGCAACCCTAAATCGCTTTTACCAAACCGCCGTCGACCAGGAACGATTGTCCTGTGACGTAACTGTTGGCGGGTGATGCGAGAAACGTGACAACGCGGGCGAATTCTTCCGGCTCGCCGTATCGTCCCAGCGGAATGGAGGATTCCACTTGTCTGCGGACCTCGCCAGGTTCGATGTTCAGTTTGCTTGCCCGCATTTGATCGAGCGAAGCGACACGATCTGTTGCAATGCGACCCGGTCCCACCGTGTTGATCAGAATTCCGTCCGGTCCCAGTTCGGCTGCCAGACTTTTCGCCAGTCCCAGGACGCCGGTGCGGAAGGTATTGGACAAAATCAGATTTTCCAACGGTTGCTTGATGGAGGAAGAAGCAAAATTGACGATGCGGCCGAACTGTTGCTTACGCATATGCGGCAATACGGCGCGAATTGCCCGCACGTAGCTGAGCAGGTTCAACTCAAACGCTTCGATCCACTGTTCGTCGGTCAACTGGTCAAAGGTACCGGCCGCCGGTCCGCCGGAGTTGTTTACAAGGATATCGACTCCGCCAAAATGCTTGATGGTTTCGTCCACCAGACGCTGGATGTCTGCGGCTTTGGTGACGTCAATGACGGCTGTCAACGGAGCGCGTCCCGTCGCTTGTTCGATTTCGGTCCGGGTCGCAGCCAATGCCGCTTCATCACGCCCGGAAATGGCAACATTTGCACCCTCTTGCGCCAGCAGCAGGGCAGTTGCCTTGCCCAGGCCTTTGGTAGAAGCAAGTACGATTGCAGTTCGTCCGTTCAGAAGCAAATCCATGAAAAGTCCTCCCCATTGGTTTTTCTATCCACTTACCTGCCTTCATTGTACTGTAATTTCTGAGTTAAGCAAGAAGAAGCGGGGAATCCCCACTTCTTCACTTAGATTTCCGGAGCTGGTATGGCGTTGTTTTCTTTCCCTTTCTTGGCCAGCTTTTTTGCCCGGCGTGCTTCTTTTTTGGCCTGTCGCCACGCGAAAAACCCTTCAAACAACGAATACAGAACAGGGACAAGGATCAGTGTGATGATGGTGTGAAACACCAGACCAAAAATGACGACGGTGGCCAGGGGCGCATGGAAGTCGGAACCTTCGGCGAACGCGAGCGCCATCGGCAGCATTCCCAGAATCGCCGTCAGCTTTGTCATGATGACCGGTCGTATACGGTCCTTCACGCCCTGCAGAATGGCTTCCTGAAGTTCGTAGCCACGGCTTCTAAGCGTGTTCATCCTGTCAATCAGCAGAATGGCGTTGGATACGACGATCCCGATCAACATGGTGATCCCGACAATGGCCATCAGCGTGAAGGTCCGTTGGGTCACCACGAGACCGACTACCACCCCGATGAATGCCATCGGCAGGGTAAGGATGATGATAAACGGGTGGGAAAGTCGTCCGAACTGTGCCACCATTATGATGTAAATGACCGCCATCGCTCCGAGGAAAACGAGCAACCCGCTCATGAGGTTTTGGTTCTGCTGTTTCAGTTCACCGGCAAGCTCCACTTTATAGCCGGCCGGAATCGCAAGGGCTGCCAGCTTTTCATTAATGGCCCGGCCCACCGTCCCAAGATCGGTACCAGCCAGCTCAGCGGAAACGGTTATGACGCGGTCTCCGTCTTCATGGCGCAAAACAGTAGGCGTTTTGCTGTATTTCCAATCTACCAGATCCATGAGAGGCACTTGAGCGCCGGAACGTGATGCAATCATGAGCTGGTTCAACTGGTCAGGATGTTTCATCCACTCTTCGGGGTAAGTTGCCGTCACGTCAAACTCTACTCCGTCCAGCGTCATGGTGGCGATGGTCTGTGCGCCGATAAAGCCGCCGATCTGCGAGAGCAGTGTGCGTTCATCCACTCCCATCCGCTCCATGACATCTTTCTTCGGAAGCAACGTCATTTTCTCCGAACCCTCCGAGAAGTCGTTGCGCACGTTTAAAAGCCCCGGAATACCGGACAGCATCTGCTCCACGTCTTTGGTTACGTTCTCCGCCATGTCCAGTTCTTTTCCGATGATTTGAAGCTGGACGGGGGTACTGCCGCCTTGTCCCCCGAAGGACATCTCCAGCCGTTCCACGCCCTCAATTCCTTTTAATCGGTCGTTTATATCCTTGGTTAATTCGTCCTTGCCGCGGTTCCGATCTGCCTTGCCCACCAGGTTGATATAGATTTCAACGTTGCGCTTGGTCATTTCGAGAAAGACTTCCTTGATCTCCGGAATGTCTTTCAGTTTTGATTCGGCTTGCAGCGCCGCCTGTTTGGAGGACTCAATCGTCGTTCCTCTCGGCAAGGTGAGTTTCGCATAGACAAAGTTTTCGCTGGCATCCAAAAACTCGCCTTGTTTGATGAAGGGTGTCAACGGAATGGCAGCCGCAAACAGCAGGACGGCGAGCAGAAGGGTTTTGATCCGGTGGCGCAGAGCAAGGTGCAACAGGTGCTGGAAAGCCCGCGTGATGCTCCCGCTGAACCCCTTCTGGTTTTCCCCCTCCTGTTCGATCTTTTTGTCACGCTTCAGGAAGCTGTCAGCGATCACCGGTACGAACAGGATGGCAGCGATCGTGGATGCCGTAATCGCAGCGGTGACCGTAAAGGCGATCGTCACGAAAATCGGCTTGAACTCTTCCCCGAAGTCGGCCAGCATCAGCGGCAGGAAGACAACCACCATCGTAATCTGTGAGGACAATACCGGCGTCAGTACTTCTTTTGTTCCAAGAACGATGGCACGGCGAAGCGGCTCACCTTTTTCACGGAAATGGTAAATACTTTCCAAAACCACGATGGCGGCGTCGACGATCAAACCGGCCGACAAGCTGAGGGAAATGAGCGATACCGCATCAATTTCATAGCCGAATATCTTCATGGCGATGAAGGTCATCAGCGCCGAAAGCGGCAGTGTAGTCGCGATGACCAGTGTGACGCGCAGATTTTTCAAAAAGAAAAACAGAATGCCAATGGCGAGGAAACCGCCGAGGGTCACTTCCTTGCTCAGGTTTTTGATGGAGGTTTCTACAAACGAGGCCGTTTCAAAGTGAAGCTTGAATTGATATTTCCCACCGGATTCCCGACTGAGCGCATCCATCTCTTGCTTGACCCGGTCCCATGTTTTGATCACGTCGCTGTCTTCCGAACGCGAGATATACAAGGTTACATAGGGTTGCCCCTGGTACAGGGAAAGGGCGTCCTTGCTCTGGCCCCGGATGTCTTCCACGCTTGCGATTTGGCGAAGCGCAACCGTTCCGCGCGGCGTGAGAATGGCAATTTCACTGATTTGCTGCACGGTTTTGAACGTATTGTCAATTTCCACCACGGTGTTGTACCCGTCGTTTTCCAGCACGCCGACCGCTTGCTTCCAGTTGGAGGATTGCAATTGCCCAATGACGTCCTGCGGTGTCACGTTGTACGCCAAAAGCTTATCCGGCTTAAGCGTTATGGATACTTTGTTTTCGTAATTGTCTTCACGGACCTTTACTTCTTTCACTCCTTCGAGAGCTTCCAAACGGTCCTTGATCGTCGTCCTGGCGAGATTCAGCATCGTTTGCGGGTCGACGCCCACCATGGCCAGCTGGGCCAATTGTGCGTCACCGTAGTTGGCCTGTTCAATGGTCACTGTCGTGATTTCTTTCGGAAAACCGTTTCGCAGCCGGTTTACGATGCTTTCCAGCTTTTGTTTGACTTCGGTCCCTTCCCCTTCTTTAGCCTTGGTCCAGATGCTGACCCACCCTGTCTGGGAAGTGGAACCATACTCGATGATTTCGGGAATGAGCTTGATTTCCTTTTCGATCTTGTTGGTAATCTTTTCTTCCATTTCTTCCGGGGGAAGCGTTCCTCCCGAGATTCTGATTTCCGTCCACGGCAGGTTTGTTTTGGGGACAAAGGATACCTTGAACGACAGCAGGGAACCCACTCCAGCCACTATGATCAAGAAGGTGCTAAGGTAAACGATTAGTTTACGCTGTAGAAAAAAGTGCAGCAGTTTCTCCATCTTTATTCTCCCTTCGCGGTGACTTTTTCACCGTCAACCACGTAGGTGATGCCCGCCCGAATCACCTGGTCGCCCGCCTGGATACCGGATAACACTTCGATTTGGTCATCCATCACCTGGCCTACTTTTACCATCTGTTTCTTCGCAACACCGTCTTTTACAACCAGTACATAGCGGTCGGATTGACTGATTCCGATGCTTTCCAAAGGGACGACCAAACCGTGGATCTGGCGGGGCACTTCCACCTGGGCCAACATTCCTCCGCGCCAGCTTTTCTCTGGATTGGAAACGGTTATTTCCACGCGGTATTTCCCTGTATTCGGGTTGATCACAGGGGAAATAAAGGTTGCCTTTCCGGTAGTTTTGTTCGCGCCTTCTTTTGAAACGAAAACTTCCTTCCCTACCGTAAACTGGTCGATCAGGTCGCTTGCGACATCGACGGTTACCTTTACCTCGGACAGGTCAACCAGGTGAATCACCGGCTGGCCCGGTCCGGACAGTTCGCCCGCCTGCTGGGTTACGTCAACCACTGTACCGGCAAAAGGGGCCGCGATTTTCGTTTCGTTCAGGTTTTTTTTCGCGCGTTCGACTTCGGTTGCCGCCTGTTTGACTGATGCGTCTACCGCGACAATATCCTCCGGCTCGGCGCCTTTTAGCAGATCGTTTAATCGGATTTGCTCGTTCTTCACTGTAATTTCCGCTTGTTCTTTCTGTGAGCGGCGGCTGTCAAGTTCACTTTTGGAGATTGCGCCTCCGGCATACAGCTTTTCCGCCTGTTCTAATTCGCGAACAGCCTCCGTCAAACGCTTGCTGGCGCTTTCCACTTGCAAACGCTGCTGCTGGATGGCTTCGGGCGTCGCCCCTTTTACGGTTTTGGACTTCCTCGCATAGGCTTCCTGCACCTGACCGGCCGCCGCATCAACCGCTTTTTGATAGTAACCCGAGTCAAGCGACGCCAACAGACTGCCCTTGGACACTACATCTCCTTTCTTCACGTTGATGGAAGTGATCCTGCCGCTTGTGCCGAAAGAGAGCACAGCATCTTGTTTGGCTTCCACGATGCCGGTAACCGAAAGCATGATGGGCTTCGTTTGTTTTTGTACCTTATACACTTCCACTACCTTGGTTTTTGCTTCTGGTACTGCTTCTGTTGCACTTGGGTTTGATCCGCACCCTGCAGCCATGAACAATGTCGCAGCCAAAATCAATGAAAATCGTTTTTTCACCATGATTCCTCCAAGTCGTTAACAATCATTTCCAAATGTATTGTGCCAGTTTTTCCCTCTATACGGAAACAGTCAGGGGGTGGAACTTATCCTCCGCCCTGGGACGGAGAGCGGGCTGGCAGCAAGTGGAATCCCCATTTCCTTATTACGTATGATTTTGGCAAAAAATACAAGGTGTAACCGTGAAAATTTATGAATTGTTTATTTATGGGACAAAAAGAAATAGGGTGGCGAGCTTGTAGGAGGGAAATATTTCCAGGCAGAGCGACTCGCGAAGTCCTGCTTAGCGGAGCAAGGAATGGCGGGAAAAAGAAACGCAACCCTGTTCATGCTACGGAGCGGCTGCGGCTTTTGCGGTTCGGTTACATTTGAGCATCCTAAAGGCTTACTTGCATGCAAAAGAGGCAATCCCTCAGTCTGCACGAGACTTATGGGACTGCCCCCCTGCCGCTTGGTTTATCATTGGATGCCTGCCAGCTCTTCCATTTGATCGAGCATTTCCTTGAACACCGCAAGCGCCTCGCGAATCGGCTCCGGCGAAGTCATGTCTACTCCGGCTTTTTTTAACAGGTTCAGCGGATAGTCGGAACCGCCGCTCTTCAGGAAATCGAGATAGCGGTCGACGGCCGGCTGTCCTTCCTCGACAATCTGCTTGGCAAGGGAGGTTGCAGCGGAAAAACCTGTAGCGTACTTGTACACGTAAAAATTGTTGTAGAAATGAGGGATTCTCGCCCATTCCAGATCGATTTCGCTGTCCACCACCATCTCGGGCCCGTGATAGGTGAGGTTCAGTTCGCGGTACATCGCGCTCAAGCTGTCAGCCGTCAGGGGTTCCTCCTGCTCCTCCTTGGCGTGAATCATTTTTTCGAACTCCGCGAACATCGTCTGGCGGAACACGGTGCCGCGGAACTGCTCCAGATAGTAGTTGATCAAATACATCCGCTGCTGTTTATCCGTCGTGGTGTCAAGCATGTGTTTCATCAAAAGCGCCTCATTCAGCGTGGATGCCACTTCCGCGACGAAAATCCGGTAGTCGGCATAAGTGAATGGCTGTGTCTTGTTGGAATAGTAACTGTGGAGCGCGTGACCCATTTCATGAGCCAGCGTGAACATGTTGTTTACGTTGTCCTGATAGTTCATCAGCACGAACGGGTGTGTCGTATAGGCTCCCCAGGAGTAGGCGCCGCTCGTCTTTCCTTCATTTTCGTAAACGTCTATCCAGCCGTTGGAAAATCCCTCTTCCAGCACCTGTCCATAGTCTTCACCGAGCGGGCGCAGCGCTTCTTTGATGGTGGAAACAGCCTGGTCGTACGGAATTTCCATTTCCACTTCCGGTACGATCGGCACATAGAGGTCGTACATGTGCAGCTCGTCCAGACCCAGCATCTTTTTGCGCAGGGAGATATAGCGGTGCATCAGCGGCAGATGTTCGCGAATGGTGGCGATCAGGTTGTCGTACACGGAGACGTCAATGTTGTCGGAGAACAAAGAAGCCTCCAAAGCGGAAGGATGCTTCCGGATACGGGCGTAAAACACATCGCGCTTCACTGCAGCCGTGAGCGTGGCAGCGATGGTGTTGCGATGCTTGCCGTAGGTTGAATAGAGCGCCTCGAACGCCTCCTTGCGCACCCGGCGATTCTTGCTCTCCATGAACTGCGTGTACCTTCCCTTGGTCAGTTCCACTTCTTCCCCTTTTTCGTTGGTAATCATGGGAAACTTCAGGTCGGCGTTGTTCAGCATGCCGAAGATTTTCGACGGGGCGTTTGCCACCTCGCCCACCTGTGCCATAATGGCTTCTTCGGCTGCCGACAGCGTGTGCGGCTTGTGACGGATAATTTCTTCCAGGAGAATACGGTAATGCTCCAGGCCCGGTTCGGACTCCAGCAGCTTTTTCAGGTCTTCCGTCGGGATGGCCAGTATTTCCGGCTGTATGTACGAAATGGCGCTGTACACCTGCGTGCTTACCCCTGTTGCGCGGTCGGTCAGTGCCTGGTAGGTGCTGTTGGCATTGTCTTCGTCGCGGCGCATTCGGGCGTATACGTACACCTGATCAAGGGTTTTGAGCAGTTCGTCCTGAAGGGTCAGCACTTCCAGCAGCTGCTTGCCGGACTGGGCAAGCGTCCCCTGTTTGGACGCAATTTCTTCCGTCATCTGTTTCACTTTTTGCACGTCTTTTTCCCAATCGGCGTCACTTGGGTAAATATCCTCCAGCCGCCATTTATACTCGTTGGGAATTTCGCTGCGTTTGGGCAAGGTTTTGCTTTTATTCAAACGGTAACACTCCTTTGCCTGTTCAAATAATTGGTTGAGACATCCATATGATCATCGTATCGTATTATGCCCGTATCTTCAAATTGTGAAATAAGAAAACCCACCCGGCATTAGCTATTCTCACCACACTCGGCGGTAGCTATCGCTGAGCCGAGTGGGGTCCCGTTTTTCGCCGGGCGGGGCCCCGAAAACACTTTTCTAGCGTCTGTATGGGATGGCCAAATTTATAAATTCTTATACACTGAAAAAGCTGACTTTTTATGCAAAGTCAGCTTCGCCCCACTCCTGTATAAGAAAAACCGATATCCTTCAGCTGTTTGGCCGGCCAAGCATTCCGCCCGTCAAACAGAAAGGGAGCAGACATTCGTTCCTTTACCTGAACCCAATCAAGCTGGGTGCATTCCTTCCATTCTGTAACAAGAATGGCTGCGTCGGCTCCGTTACATGCATCATACGGTGTGTCCGCATAGGTTACATGGGGAAAAATACGCTGTACGCTTGGGGACGCCACTGGATCGTAAGCAGCGACATCCGCTCCCTCCGCCAGCAGCAATGACAGCACCTTTAGGGACGGCGCTTCCCTGATGTCGTCCGTTTCCGGCTTAAATGAAAGCCCGAGAACGGCAATTCGCTTTCCGGACAGTGTTGCAAGCTGATCCCGCATGCGCCTGATGAACCACTCGGGCTGATTGAGGTTTACCTCGCGCACTTTTTCCAGAATCGTCAGCGATACCTCATGCTGTTTGGCCAGTTGCAAAAGCGCTGTCGTGTCTTTAGGAAAACAGGAACCCCCGTATCCTAAACCCGCCTGTAAAAACTCTGGTCCAATTCGGCTGTCCAGGCCCATCCCGCGGGCCACCGTCTTTACGTCCGTCCCCAGCTTGTCGCAGAGCCGAGCCAATTCGTTCATGAATGAGATTCGCGTCGCCAAAAAGGCATTGGACGCGTATTTAATCATTTCAGCATTGGCGCGCGTGGTCAGCACGCGGGGAGCGGAAATGCCGAGATACAGCTGCTCCATCAGCGCAAATGCCCGGTCCGTTTCCGCACCAATGACAATGCGCGACGGTTCCAGAGCGTCTCGCAGGGCGCTTCCTTCCCTTAAAAATTCCGGATTGGAGACGACGTGAAGTTCAGGAAACGATTGCAACTGCTGCGCCACATAGTCGGTCGTGCCTACCGGAACCGTGCTTTTCACCGCAATGACCCGCTCTGCTGGCGTTTTTTCCTGTAACTCGAGAAGATTGTCAACGGCGTTCAACAGAAAGCGAAGATCGGCAGAACCATCCGCACCGGATGGGGTGCCCACGCAAATGAAGACAACGGTTGCCTCATGTGCTGCGTCTTGCAATCGCGTGGTAAAGCGGAGTGTCCCTGTCCCCAGCACACGGGGAAGAGCCTCATCCAACCCGGGTTCGTAAAAAGGAGTCTTTCCTTGCCGCAACTGGATGATCTTGGATTCATCCACGTCAATTCCAGCTACCTGATGCCCCTGCATGGCCAGAGAGACGGCCGTGGTCAATCCCACATAACCCGTGCCGATAACGACAACGTTCATCGGCTCACCTCACTTTCTGCTGATCATTCTCACGTACAGCTTTTCCAGTTCGGCACGCTGCTTTTGAATATCGTGCTGTCTTTCCACTTTTTCTCTGGCTCTTGCTACCAATTCCGGCCAGGTGGAACGCTCAGACAAGACCTGGATGATCATTTCTGCCAGCTTGGAGGGAGAGCGTTCCGGAACGAGGAATCCGGTCTGTTTATGTTCGACCAGTTCGGGAATTCCCGCGTGATAGGTGGAAACAACGGGACGTCCTGTCGCCATCGCCTCCATCAACACGTTGGGAATCCCTTCCTGATTTCCGTTCTTGGCTGTCTTGCACGCGATCACAAAGAGGTGACAGCGGGCAAGCTCTCGCTGTACCACGTCGTGGGGTTTCGCTCCCATCAATTTGACATGCTGCCACAGACCGTACTTCCCGATCAATTGTCTCAGTTTTTGCTTTTCTTCCCCGTCCCCCACAATCGTCAAAGCAGCGTGAGGATAATGGGAATGGACGAGAGCAAACGCTTTTATCAGCGTATCCATCCCTTTCTTTTCTGTCAAACGCCCAACGCTTAACAAGCGAAAACGATCATCTATGACCGGTTGGGGAGGCTGCATGGGAAATTTGCGCAAATCAATCCCGGAACGGATCAGGATGATTTTCTTGGCTGGACAGCCCAGTTGCACTAGCCTTTGTTTCATGTGGTTGCTGACTACGGTAAAGGCATTTCCTTCTCGAAACAACCGCTTCAACTTGATTCGATACATCTGATTTTGCCTCACCCGTTTAGAGGCGTCAAATCCGTGAAAGGACGTAATCAGCGGCAGCCGATTTTTCCGAGCAAATGGCAATAGATCCAATCCGGCGGGACCGTATCGCGCGTGCAGGCATTTGATTCTGTTTCTCCTCAGCCACTTGGACAACCCCGTAAGCTGTCTGAGGACGTAGACGGGGTGATAGGGAAACTGAATGCGATTGATGGGGGGTTGTCTTGTCAGTACCACTGGTTTGATTTGATGGTGGCCCAACAGCTGCTCATAAATAAACGTCTCGCTCTTTGGAAGGAACTTTTTTCGGTAGACAAGGACTCGTCGCATACCGCACCTCCCGCTTTCAGTGGTATCCCTTCTGCTCTTCTGTCATGTCTTCCAGCTGAAGTCGGAGTCCTTGCTCCAAGGTGACACGCGGAGCATATCCCAAACGACTTGCCGCCAGGCTGATATCGGCACAAGTGCGACGGGAATCCCCTGCTTGACTGGGAGCAAATACAAACTTCGGTTCTTGCAGGGTCAGCTTGCCGATCATTTCAATCACGTCCAGGAGGCGAACCTCCCTATCGCCTCCTACGTTAAACACCTCTCCAGATTTGCCGAATTGGGCCGCTAGCAAGTTGGCTTCTACGGCGTCGGAGACATAAGTGAAATCCCTCGACTGCAGACCGTCTCCGTAAATCGTAATCGGCTCATTTTTTAACGTGTGGCGAATAAACCGATGAAACGCCATGTCCGGTCGCTGTCTCGGACCGTACACGGTAAAATAGCGGAGCATCACCACCGGTAACTGATGAGCTTCGACATACACCCGACAGACGTACTCCATGGCCGCTTTTGTTACCCCATAAGGGGAAATGGGGTTTAGCGGCGCTTTTTCATCGGTGTAAGAATCCAGCATCGTGCCGTACACCGATGACGATGACGAGACAACAATGCTTTCCACATGTTTTCTGTTCACACAAGCTTCCAACAGCTGCTGGACAGCCAAAATATTATGGTTGGCGTAATCGGAAAACGCTTTCCCCCAACTGCTGCGAACACCGGGCAAGGCAGCCAAATGGTAGATCGTCTCCACACCCTCCAGCCACTGGTCCCACTTTTCCTTTTGCAGGTCGGCAGAGTGGAAGGTAAATTGGGGATGCGGCCCGATCTGCGACAGGTTCCGCAATTTCAGCGAAACGTCATAATTGTCCAAAAATGCATCGATTCCGACCACCACGTGCCCATCTTGTAAGAGGCGTTTGGTCAAATGAGAACCGATAAAACCAGCACAACCGGTCACCAGCACCTTACTCATTGATTCGTTTCGCCTCCTTTCTTTTCCTTAACTTTTTGATCATGAGATAACCTTTCCTGCGTCCATACTCTGCCCTGTACTTGCGTCCCCAGCGTTTTAAATAATATTCAAACGTTCGTTTACGCAGCCTGTTTCGCTTCCATCGCGTATGACCATCCGTCAACTGCCCATTGTGTTTGGTTCGGTTGTACAGGGGGCGGTCGATCCATTTGACAGGGTATTTTTCAATCAGTCGGAGAATGATACGCCGATCCTCCATGATCCGGCCTTCAAACTGATCTGACGTGTCCCAGCCCCCAACCTTGCGCAAAGCCGAAACGCGATAGGTACGGGGCGCGACCATCCATTTGTTGTACGTTAAAAATTTGTATTTGTTCCGGAACTGTTTGTGCCGGACAAAATACGGATCACTGTACTGCATGTTGTGCACCCGCCAGATCATGATGTTTCCGTAGAACAATGCGGTGTTTTTCTTGTCCTTCGTGATGTGCTCTTTCAATATGGCGAGTGTCCAATCGGGAAGCCAGTCATCGGAATCCAGTTGGACCATGAAAGGAGTATCTACCAGGCTAAGCGCTTTGTTCATCACTTTGGAAATGCCGGAGTTTTGTTCCATCCGGAAGTATTGAATCTGGGGATGGCACAGGTACATTTTCAACATTTCCTTGGTGTTGTCCGTGGATGCGTCATCCATGATCAACAGTTTCCAATCGTTGCAGTCCTGCCGGAGTACACTTTCAATCGCCTTGCTGATAAACCTCGCCCGGTTATAGGTGGGAATCACGACCGTAAACAATGCCATTATAGTTCATCCCTCTTCTTTTCCGACGGAATGATGATCGACGATTTATCACTGAGTAGTAACACACCCTTGTCGTACACATGAGTACCTGCCAAGTATGATGACCTTCCAAATACGCTTTGCGTAATCGGCCAGTCGATATCGTGAAGAGAGCTGTTCTCCAGCAGGATACTGTCCTCAATCCAGGCACAGTTACTCAACTGAACCCCATCCTGTATGGACACGTAGGGACCTATTTTGCAGTTTTCGATACGGCAGCGGTTTCCTACCAGGACTGGACCGGTTATTTCGCAATTGTGTACCACACACTCTTCTCCGACCACGTAGTGATCGCCGATCTCCTGGGAAAGCATCCAGCGGTTTGCTTCCAACCAGCGCTGGATGGTGCCGACATCCGAATATTTCCCGTATGTCACGGTATGAGCGATTTGGTAGCCGCGCTCAATCATCGATTGAATCGCGTCGGTTATTTCGTATTCAGCGCGTGCGGATGGCCGAAGCATCGCGATCGAGTCAAACAGCGGACTTGTGAACAAATAGGCCCCGATGACAGCAAGATTGCTTTTGGGCTGCTTCGGTTTCTCTTCTACCGAAACGATTCGTCCCCCCGCTATTTGCGCGATGCCATAGTCCTGCGGTCGCTCCACTTCACTCAGCATCACGACGCCGTCCGCCTGGGTCTGTTCGAAGGTTCGAGCCAGTTCATGCAAGGAGTCCATCAGCAAATTATCCCCCAAGAGCAGAATAAAGGGTTCATCGTTGATAAACGTTTTCGCCAGCCGTACGGCATGAGCAATTCCCAATGGCTTTTCCTGCTGAATAAAGGTGATGGTAGCCTGAAATTGACTACCATCGCCTATGTATTCAGGAATTTGCAGTTGGGACGGATGAATGACAATTCCAATGTCGTGAACGCCGACTTCCCGCAATTTTCGGATGCAGAAGTGTAAGACCGGATAATTGGCCACAGGGAGGAGGGTTTTTGGCTGTGAATAGGAAAAAGGATGGAGCCGGGTACCTCGTCCAGCACACAATATTAACCCTTTCAATAGGATCACTCCCCAGTTGAGCTTTGCGATACTAATAAGGTATGCGCCACCCTGCTGCCAGACAGGGCTTGCGTCCACAACTCGCAAAGAAAGGGCTTATACCCAACCAGATCGTATCAACTGATCTTTTGGATGTATGGCTGACGTTGACCCCGTTTCTCCATCACAGACGCAAACACCTGAAGATAGCCCTGGGCGGTTGCGTACCAGGAGAACTGCTTGGCTCGAAGCAGCGCCTTCCTCCCCATGTCCATTCGAAGAAAGGGAATTTTCCAAAGAACTTCCCACACCAGCGGAAGCTGACTGCTCCACTCCGCTGGCGGAATCAGGAATCCGCTGCTCTGATGTTGCACGACCTCCGCAATGCCGCCACGAGGCGTGGAAATGACCGGTTTTCCTGAGGCCATTGCTTCCAGATTGACACGACAAAACGGTTCCTGCCAAAGGGACGGTGTAGCCACGATGTCACCAATCTGGTACCAGAGCGGCATCTGCGCGCTGGGCACAAAGTCGACGAAATGAACTTTGTTCCCAAGCGGCTTGGCTAGCTCGTGCAAACGCTTTACGTATGAATTCAAACGGTTCCTGCCGTAGCCGGTTCCTCCGACGATGACGAGGCGGGCATCAGGATCTTTTTCACTTATCTTGCGGAACGCTTTCATCAGGACGTGAACACCTTTTTCCCGCATCAAGCGGCCAGCGTAAAGCAGTACGCGATGGTGGGATTTCAGTCCAAGCTGCCTGCGGAGCTTACGGACCGAGAAGTTGATTTTTGCAAGCTGGTATGGCATCACGTCCACACCCAGGTGGACCGTATGCACCTTGTGTTCAGGAATCTTGTGGTGCTCAATAAAGTATCGACGCAAATACTCACTGTTGGTGATAAAACCGTCCGCGAGACGGCTGGCATGCTGCATTTTCTCCGGGCTGATGATGCCCTCGGAAGCGTAGACGTGGGAATGCATGTTGACTACAATCGGCGTAGTGGGAAAGTGCCTGCGGAGTGTGAGTACATAATGGGGACGATTTTCCACCAGAATGACGTCCGGCTTGCTGTTCTTCTGGAGCTCGCTGATGACTCCCTCAAGGTACGGCTTGGGCCCTTTGTAGGGGAATCGTATGAACTCCCTGTTCTCTTCCGAACTGGAACCGGAATACTCGGGGCACGTTCGCGTGTAGATGGTGATACGGTGATTTGGACCGAACACTTTGCTTACTTCGTCGATGTCATGTTCGACGGAACTGCCCTTTACCGGCGGTACCGAAAACGGACCCGGACTAATTATGGCGATGTGCATCTCGTTCTTTCTCCCACTCTTTTTTAAGGGAAAGCACCACATGATAGAGATGCTGACGCTCTTTTTTATTCTCTTCCTCCATACTTTTCCAGTGCTTCTCCATGGAGGAGAGCGTGTGAGTCAGTTCCGTTAATCTCGATTCCAGAAGCTCCAGTCGTTCCTTCCAGACCGAATCGTCTGTCGTGTGGTTGATCGATTCCATCTGCTTGGTAGACGTGATTCGTTCCACAGCTTCCTCAACGGTGTAGCTGCCGGAGAATACACCGGGCGTCACCCAGTGGGATTGATCCATACGTTTGCGCTTTTCCATGAAATGCATACCTCCAACCTAGAAATTCTCCCTACATCGTATGAATGCAAAGTACAATGGGTACTTGTCAGGGGGAAAGAAAACCGCTGTGAAACCAGGGTTTCACAGCGGTTAACGATAATCGCGGGCAGGAAGGTGACGGCGAAAGCGCAGACTGTAGTGACGGGCCTCCTCTGCACTGGTAATCTGCTGTTTTTGCCATTCCAACAAGATGCGGTCAATATAACGAATATACAGTTTTCCAACGGCGGCTGCCTCACGCAGAGCCGTCACAATCAACTCTTCAGAATAACGGTCTTCCTCTGTCCACATCTGGATCGTCTCCATTTCAAACGGCGACAATGGCCTGCCAAACGCCTGCTCGAACTGTCCGTACAGACCTTCCGTTTGATACGCAGCGCTAGCAGCCGTTTCCGAGAAAGTTTCCGTCAGCGGATCAACGATGCGTGTTGCAGCGAACTGTTCCCGTACATTTTGGTAGAGTTTTCGGTAGAGAGGGCCAAGATTGTACTGCTCATGACGAAGACCGGTTTGCGGATCAACGTATTCGTCAATGCTCAGCCACTCCTCCTTGATCAGTTTTTGCAACAGCTGAATCAGCCGCACCTGTGTAACAGACATGCGCTCTTCCAGCTCCTGTAATGTCGGAAAGCGGTTGCCCTCCTGCTGAAACGATAGCAGATGAATGATCAGCATCATTTCCTCGTCAGCCAATGACATGTGCTTGTATCGTTTTAGCAAGAGATTGGAAACAGAAGTTGCGCCTTCTTGCAACAACTGAAGAATATGCGAATCCATGAATAACGTCCACCTCATTTGTAGATTGGCAAGCGGTGCAGGGACGCAGGCAAAAAGGAAAGCCCTGCTGCCGGCGGCAACAGGGTTTGTGTCCTACGGATACAAGCGGTACAGCATACGCGGGAACGGAATGGTTTCACGCACGTGATCCAGTCCGCAAATCCACGCGATCGTACGCTCCAGACCCAACCCAAAACCGGAGTGCGGCACAGTGCCGTATTTGCGCAGGTCGAGGTACCACTTATACGCCTCTTCCGACAGTTCGTGCTCCTGGAAGCGCGCCTCCAAGAGAGCAGGATCGTCAATCCGTTGGCTGCCTCCAATGATTTCACCGTAGCCCTCCGGGGCGATCAGGTCTGCACAGAGCACCACTTCCGGACGATCAGGATGCGGTTTCATGTAAAACGCCTTGATCTCTGTCGGATAGTGTGTAATAAAGACAGGCTTGTCGTAGTGTTCAGCGATCATGGTTTCATCAGGAGCACCGAAGTCGTCCCCCCACTTGATCTCGCTGCCCTTTTCCTGAAGGAGTTCGATCGCTTCATCGTAGGTAATGCGAGGGAACGGAGCTTTGACGTTTTCAAGCTTGCTGGTATCGCGCTCCAGGGTCTTCAGCTCCGGCTGGCAGTTCTTCAGCACGGACTGAACAATGTGAGTAACAAACTGTTCTTGAATCCGCAGGTTTTCTTCGTGATCGACAAATGCCATCTCCGGCTCAATCATCCAAAATTCGATCAGGTGACGGCGCGTTTTGGACTTCTCCGCACGGAAAGTTGGACCAAACGAGAAGACGCGGCCCAGCGCCATCGCTGCCGCTTCCATGTACAGCTGTCCGGATTGCGACAGGTAGGCGTCTTCGTCAAAGTATTTGGTATGGAACAGGTTGGTCGTACCTTCAGCAGAAGTCGGAGTGAGAATTGGCGGATCCACCTTGTAGAAGCCGTTTTGCTGAAAGAACTCGTAAACGGCACGTATGACTTCGGAACGGATCGCCATAATCGCACGCTGGCGCGGCGTGCGCAACCAAAGGTGACGGTGATCCATCAGGAAGTCAACCCCGTGTTCCTTCAGGGAAATCGGATAATCCTGTGCGATTTGAATGATCTCCACGCCGGTCACGGTCAGCTCGTAACCGCTCGGTGCGCGGTCATCCGCACGGACCACGCCGGTTACGTACAGGGAGCTTTCCTGGGTCAGCTGAGAAGCCCGTTCCCATACCTCTTCGGATACGTCAGCCTTAACCACAACACCCTGAATGAAGCCTGACCCGTCACGAAGCTGCAAAAATTGTATTTTACCGCTGCTGCGCTTGTTGTACAGCCAGCAACCCAGACGTACTTCTTGTCCCACGCGCTGCCCTATTTGGGCGATGGTCGTTAACATCGGTATGTATTCCTCCCTGTTGCCTTATGAACAATAACTTCTTATCAATCGAAACAATTATACTATTGGTCCAACCTGAATTCAACGCATAGAAGCACACTTATGTTAACATAAGATTTATTATGTTTTCTTATGGTGCATGTGAACAGAAATACCCCTCTCTTCCTGGAGAGGGGCATCCGTTATTCCCTTACACGATACGCAGCCCAGCTTCATCTACGGATTTCCGCTCATCTTTTTCAGATTCTCCTGTCGGATCATTATCCGTATCCACAACTTTTTCGATCTTTTCCTGAACGACTTCAGCCGCAACGAACTCCGTGTCGTCCGTTGCTGACTCGGCTTGCGGCAGTTCGACAGCAGTATCCTTGGCAAACGGTTCCGACGTTTCTGATTCTGATTCTGCGACTACCTGTTTGTCAGCAATCGATTCTTCCCCGTAGGTCGGCTTACCCTCTCTGTCATCTGTCTGTTCGGCTTCTTCCTCATCCCATATTTGATCGCCTTGCTCGCCGATCGCGATCCAACTGAGAACCCCTTTGATTTCTGCCGCTCCCTTGCTTCGAACCACGGAAACAACGGCTTTCCATTTGGTCGATTCCTTCAGAACGGCGTAGCATCCCGGGTGATTGGTCATGGCTACCACCACGTATGCCGAACTGCTGTATGCCGTTTCCAGTGGAATGACGAGGTCTGTTGACGCTTCCCGTGCGGCAAGCGTAAACGGAACCAGACCGAACTGCTGGTAAACCTCTGCTAGCGTCTTGTTCGTTTGTACGGGTGAAAATGCCAGCTTTTCTCTCGTAATCGCTTCGCTGGCGACGTGGAGAGAAGTAACGGAAGAGGGGGTCAGCTTGCTTCCATCCACGCTTTTCTCAGCCAGTTTATCCCGCGTAATTGATCCATTTCTTACCTTCTCGGTTGTTACAGAGTTGTTGACGATCTTATCTGAGGTCACCACTCCATCAACCAAGTGGTTGGCGGTAATGGAATTCAGCTCAATTTTGCTGGAATCAATGCTGCGATCCGCCAGTTTTTCTTTCGTAATGGATCCATTGCGCAGTTTTTCAGGCGTGACAGCATTGTTTGCCAGTTTCTCACTCGTAATGACACCGTCTGCCAAGTGATTCGTTATGACGGATCCGATATCGATTTTGGATGCGTCAATACTTCGATCGGCAATTTTCTCTTTGGTTACGGAATCGTTCCTAAGCTTCTCCGTGATGATGGCGTTGTCCTGAATGTGCCTGGTTTCGATCAGGTTGTCGCCTACATGTTTCGACTGCAGAACGTCTTGCGCCAGCTTTTCTGAAGTGACAGCACCGTCTGCCAAGTGATCGGCAGTAACGGCAAACCGATCCAGTATGGCTGAATCCACGCTTGCCTTTGCCATTTTTTCTCGAGTGACCGCTTCGTCCTGAATCTTATCCGTCGTTACGGCGTTTTCGAGAATGTGCCTGGATTGAATGGCGCCTTCGCCGAGATGATCGGAGTGAATTGATTGTATCGCCAGCTTTTCACTCGTTATGGCGGAGTCCTCGATGTGCTCCGGCTTGACGGATGATGCCGCCAGTTTGGAAGAGATGATCGAAGCATCGGCCAGCTTTGCGCTTGTAATCGTTTCGTCCTGAATTTTCTCTGCCGTCACGGCGCTGTCCTGGATATGGGCAGCCATGATCGCGCCATTTTCAATATGGTAAAACTGAACAGCGTTGTTTTCCAGCTTCTCGCTGGTCACCGCACGGTCCATCAAATGGCTTGTGGTTACTGCTTCGACGTCCAATTTTTCTGCATTGATGCTGCGATCAGCCAGTTTTTCCCTCGTTACGCCCTTGTTTTGCAGCTTATCAGTCGTAACGGATCCGTTGAGAATATGACCCGGCTTCACCGCGTTATAGACCAGCTTATCACTGGTGATGACTCCATCCGCCAGATGGTTCGTCGTGATGGAACCGATGTCGATCTTGGCCGAATTGATGCTTCGATCGGCTATTTTTTCTTTGGTTACGGACTCATTCTGCAGTTTTTCGGTGGTAATCGCTCCGTCCTGGATGTGCGTCGTGCCGATGATATGGCTGTTCAGGTGTTCCGTCTGCAGCACTTGTTTGGCCAGCTTTTCCGCTGTTACCGCACCTTCTGTCAGGTGCTCGGCAGTGATCGAGCCGTTCTGCAGTTTGGACGAATCGATGCTTTTATCAGCGATTTTGTTGCGTGTAACGGCTTCGTCCCGCAGTTTTTCCGTTGCAATGGTATGATCCAAAATATGGTTGTTTCGAATGGCCTGGTTGCTGATATGGTTCGGCTGAATGGCTTCGTTGGCCAGTTTCTGACTTGTAACCGCACCGTTTGCAATATGTTCAAGCGCAACGGAAGAAGCCGACAGCTTCGAAGAGGTAATGGAGGCATCAGCCAGTTTATCGGTTGTGATGGCCCCGTTCAGGATTTTCTCCTGCGTAACCGCAAGATCCTGGATGTGACTGTTCAAAACGGAGCCGGTTTCGATATGGCAGGACTGCACGGCGTTGTTATCCAGTTTTTCACTGGTTACCACTCGATCCATCAGGTGGCTTGTCGTGACCGACGCAATGTCCAGTTTGGCCGCATTGATGCAGCGATCGGCCAGTTTTTCCTTGGTTACGGATTCGTTTTGCAGTTTTTGGGTGGAAATCGATTCGTTTTGTATGTGTTCCGTTTTAATGGCGCTCGTCTGGATGTGCTGGGAGTTCACTGCATGATCCACGAGTTTATCGCTGGTAACGACTCCGTTCATCAGGTGAATGGCGGCAACGGATGCAGCGTCCAGCTTGGAAGCGGTAATGCTCTTATCGGCGATCTTCTCTTTGGTAACCGACTCGTTCTGCAATTTTTCAGTGGATATGGCGTTGTCCTGTATGTGATTCGTTTTAATCGCATTGTTTTCAACATGCCGGGTTTGAACAGCGTGATTCACCAGTTTCTCACTGGTAATGGTGCCATCAAGCAAATGAGCCGTCGTCACGGACTGTACATTCAGTTTTTCGGCCGTAACACTGCGATCAGCCAGTTTTTCCTTGGTTACAGATTCATTCAGCAGGTGAACGTTTTTTATCGCCTTTTCCGCGATATGCTCGGAGCCGATGCTGTAGTTCCCGATGTGATGCGCCTGTACCGCATGGTTGCCTAGTTTGTGTCTCGTGATGGCGCCGTCCATGATATGTTCGGTTGAAACCACGCTCTTATCCAGCTTGTTGGAGGAGATGCTGCCATCCGCCAATTTATCCCGGGTCACCGAACCGTTTTGGAGCTTATGAGAGTCGATCGAGTCATCCTGTATATGATTCGGCGAAATCGACTTATCTGTAATGTGACGGGACTGGATAATGTCGTCTGCCAGTTTTTCGCTGGTGATGACACCGTCTGCCAGGTGATCAAAAGTGACGGACCCAAGCTCCAATTTGTTGGAATCGACACTGCGGTCGGCCAATTTTTCTCGTGTAACCGACAGGTCCTGCAACTTGTCTCCGGAAATGGCTTTTACCTGCAGGTGTTCACTCCCGACAATGTTTGTGTTCAGATGGTGCGAATGTATCGATTTTTCCGCGATTTTCTCATTGGTGACCGATCCGCGGGCAAGGTGTCTGTTTTTAATGGCTTCCGTCGCTACTTTTGGTGATGTTACCGAGTTATCTGTCAGTTTCGTGGTGGTAATGCTCTGATCGGTAATTTTGTCGGTCGAAACCGACTCGGTTGCCAGCTTCGAAGTGGTAACAGCATGGTCGGCCAGGTTGTTCGTGTGAATGACGCCGTCTTGTATGTGGCTGTGGCCGATAATTCGTTCATTCAAATGGTTGAAAAGGATGGATCTCTTCGCCAGTTTATCCTTTGTCACTGATTCATCCTGCAAATGCTTAGACTGAATGGATTCATCCATCAGGTGCTGGCTGTAAACACTTCTTCCCGCCAGTTTCTCTTGGGTCACCGAGTAATCCGCAAGTTTGTTGGTCGTTACCTGCTGATCGCCGATTTTCTTGGTTGTGACGGAATGATCGTGCAAATGGCTTGTTTGTACGGAAGAAATTTGCAAATGAGCCGCTCCTACCGACTCTTTTGCCAACTTGTCTGAAGTGATGGACTGGTTGTCGAGCTTTTCTGTCGTAATGGCTCCTGGCGCCAGTTGAACGGAATTGACAGCACCTTCCTGCAGGTGCCGGGTGCTGATTGCATCATCTGCGAGGTGTTCTTCCTTCACGCTGCCCGCAGCCAGATTTTCGCTTTTCACGATCCCTTCCATCAAGTGGTTGTGGTTGATCGATTTGAACTTAATGTGGTGGGCCTCTACGCTCTCTTCTTCCAGCTTGCTGCCCGTCACTGCGCCGTCTCGGATTTTGTCGGTGGTAACCGCCCCGTCCTCCAGCTTCACAGTGTTGATCACGTAGTTGGCCAAATTGTTTGTTAGAATGGCGCCCGTTTTAATCTTATCGGTGGTAATGGCCTGATCCTGAATCAATTCTTCTGTAATGGATTCTGGCTGAATGTGCTTCGTCTGAATGCATCCTTCTGCAAATTTCATGGAATCAATCGTCTTATCAGCCAGTTTTTCCGAGGTGATACTGTTGTTCATCAGCTTTTCTCCAGAGATAGCCCTGTCCTGTATCATATCGCTGGAAATGATATTGCGGTTCAAGTGCTCTGCCAAGATGGAGTACGGCGCAAGCTTTTCAGAAGTGACACTGTAATCGGCCAGCTTGGAGCTGTCTACTGCATAGTCTCTTAACAGGCCGGTATCGATGGTGCCTGGCTTGATCTTGGAAGCATCAATCGCACGGTTGGCTATTTTTTCGTTCGTCACCACCTGATCTGTCAGATCATCAGTGTAGACGAAGCCGAGATCACGTTCATTTTTGCGCTCTTTGATCACTTTTGAAAACTTGGTCTGATTGGAGGTAGCTCCCGATTTCGGCACCATCTTCAACGGAGGATAAATGGCTTTTTTTACCGGAGGAGGGACCGGTGCGGGTGTTTGCGCAGGTGCGGATGAAGAAGGCTGCGGCGGTTTTTCCGCTAACTCGATAAATGAATCATCTTCCAGATTGTCCATCCAGTCCAGCTCCTCCTCGGGCGGATCAATCTGCGAAAAATCATCCAAGGGCTCGTTCTTCTGCTTCCACGTCTTGCCCAATTTTCGGCGGTTTGGTTTTGCCATGCTGTCTCCTTCCCTTCTGAACTCAAATCCATGTCCTCCTGTAACATATTCAAAACACCTATGGTTGGGCACAGCCACTTGAAAAAAAAGTTGCGGCGCTACAACTAAGAAAACCCACCCGGCATTAGCTAGTTTCCCCTGAAAAATTCCTGGGGTAAGTCAAAAACAAAAGGAATTCAGCTCTCTAAATGGAAGTAGTGTTGTCGAGGCAATACATCCAAAAAGAGGGACTGAATTCCTTTCTTCTTAAAGAAATTCAACAGTGCTCCTCGAAAATCCTTTTTGAGGTGAGCGATTATGTTAAAACTTCGTAACGAGCAAATCACATTGTGGGATACCCTTCTCCCTGAACCAATCC
>NZ_JBIYSM020000037.1:0-47035 GCF_044759095.2 Brevibacillus soli | reverse complement strand
CAGTACACATCGCGACGATATATACATAAAGGCCCCGGGTTAAATCGGGAACCTCGGAATGACCTCAATTTCAAACTGGTCTTTTTTCGTCCACTCTTTTTTTCGGATGAACAGCGCCTTCTCGATGATCGACTTGAGAAGGCGATTTTTTTGTGTTGGATCCTGCAGGCTGTAGTAATTCTCCAAGACAGCTCGGACTTTTGGGACTATGGTTATTTGATGCATACGTCTATGAAGCTCGGCTTCGAGTTCTTGTTGTAGACGTTGGATAGATGATTCTGCCTCTTTAATCCTGTCTGAAATGCTTTTGTGCCGCTGGAGGAACAATTCTTCACTGTAAACTTTCTTCTCAAGCATCTCAAATGCCGTCTCCCTCATGGAATTAAGCTCAGCGATATCTTTGTTAAGGAGACTGACCTGCTTCTGCTTCGTTTCCACTACATCGTCCTTCTCGTTTTGTAACGATGCAGCCAATTCCTCCTCAGAGAGAGATGACTTCTGAGCCAAGATTTCAAGCGATTGTAGAATTCGCTGTTCAGCGAGAGGTAATAGTACGCCCTTCTGTAAGGATTGACAATGTGGGTTAATACAACGCAACTGAGGATTCGGTCTATCGGCTGTACGAGACAGATACAAGGCCCTCTCACATAGGCCACATTTGATGATTCCTGCCAGGGGATTGCTTAGACCTACCCCTTCTCTTGTGGGGGCTCTCCAGCGATCACGTAGAGCTGTGTTCGCTTCGTCGAAAAGGTCTTGGCTGACGATTGCCTCATGAGCATTTTCATGACGGATCCATAATTCGGGAGGAACTTTCTTTCGCACCCTTCTTCCGTTTCGCTTCAGGTGTTTCTCTTTTCCCCAGATGATATGGCCCAGGTAAACTTCATTCTTGATGATGTGCGAAACCGTTGACTGCTCCCATAAGTCTCCCTCGGGCGGCTTTACACCAAGCGAGTCCAAATGTTTCACGACCGCCTGACGGCCATGTCCACCGGCTACCAATTCAAAAATTTTCTGGACGATAGGTGCTTCTTCCGGATGAGGAATCAGTTTGAGATTCTCGTCACGCGAATAGCCATACGGAGGTTTACGTGTAATTGACTTCCCGTCTTTTGCTGATCGCCGCCGGCCACCCTGCAAGCGTTTATTAATCTGCTTTAGTTCCTCACGGGCAATGATCGATTTCACGCCGAAGAACAGCTCGGCACCTTCTGCATTACAGTCGATAACCTCCGAAGGAGTAATGATCAGGGTTTCAGAAAACTTGAATGCTCGAAAAATGGTACCGGCATCGATCATGTCTCCACGACCAAAGCGATCGAGGTCCATAACAATGACGCCCTCGACCAGACCTTCCTCAACCTGGCGAAGCATTTCCTGGGCTTCTGGCCGTTCAGATAGGTACTCACCAGATACTACTTCCTCAAAGATACCAATCACATTATGGCCTTCACGACGAATCAGCTCCATCAGTTCCCGACGGTGTTTGGCCAAAGTATCAAATGGAGTGTTGTTCTCCAGGGCTTTGCGTTCTTCTTCTACGTCCTTCCTACTTTTCCGTAGGTAGACAAAAACATCTAAGTGAGTAGGGCGGCTCATACAATCACCTCCTTATGATTATACCAACCAGGTAAGGCGAAGGGTGTAGAAAAATGGATTACTCATATTCCCCAGATCATCCATCCCCAAAATCCTGCATTTGCAATACTTCTTCAATATCCGCAACCTGGATGATTAGGTGTTCTGTATCCCAATAATCATAACCAGCCTCAACAGCTGAACGCCGAAGAGGTGGTAGATAGATGCCAAGCTTTCTGGGATTATCAACGTGTTGAGTCAGCTCTGCCATCGTAACCGATAACCCCTGTGCATCCGACAGAAAGTCTTCCATCCCTATTCGTTCAAACGGAGCATCGATGGATATGTAAACCTTCTCTCGGTCCCAGGGGAGTTCTCCTTTGCGGAAGGAGGTGACGTACCAAATGGGAGCAAGCTTGTCCTCAAAATAGTCGTAATACACACGAATCTTCATCGAAACACAACCCCTTGACCTTTCTCCATTTTGCGTTGAATCGCGGTCCTAAACATCTTCTTGGCTTCGTCGCACCAGTTTGCTGAGCTAGCCTTTCTGTACCGATTTCGTTCGCGCTCGATGCATGCCTGTTCCCATCTTCCAGCACTGATACGTCGCTTGATTTGATCCCATCGTTCTTTTGCAAGGTCGATAGGGACTCTAAATTCGGAGGAGAGAAGATAAGGAACGTCTCTCTCGTACTCAGGGAAATCCAGATTTTGAATCATTTGATAAGGCATCAGAGCATACTTGGCAAAATGATCGGCCTGTTCCTCTTGAAGGCCGCTGAACAAATCCGGCAACTCGGTCTGGTCTCCGGCATGGCCCCGCAGCAAGTGTCCTAGCTCATGGAAGAAGTCAAGTCGCTGTTGCATTGCGGTGAGGGACTTGTCCAACACGATGAATCGGACCCGGTCATTTTCGTATGCGAGTGGAAGGATATTGCGTTCGTACATTAGTTTGATGCCAAGGCAGGAGGCAATCAGCACCTCATCAATATCGACTGGTTTTTCAATGCCGATGGATTGATAAAGATTCATCACCTGCTTCTCAAGTTGGGTCGGTTGGTAATAGCTCCATTGCAACATGGTAATCCTCCTATTTTATAGGAATGTATGTTCGTATGTAGAGTTGAAAAGAAAAGCCCAAGTGGGCTAGTTAATGAGTTCTTTTGCTCTGTTTAGATTTTGGTAAATGCTATTCTTAAAAGTCTTCATATCACTATCGTCCTTCTTTCGGCCTGCTAACAGCGCATCGTATTCAGCCCATAACAGAAACAAGTCTGATGGTGTTACGGCCAGGAGAAAATCAGTACCGGTGAAAGTGTTTGAATCCAAACCAAATTCAGTTTGAAGTTTTTTGAGTCTATTGTTCCACTCGTCCGAAAACTTGTCCCATTGGTCTGAATTGTAAGACTTCTGGTGAAGCTGATAACTTTTAGATAATTCATCGTGAAGAGATGCCAGTCTGGTATAAAGTTGTTTTCGCTGTTCCTGTGTCAGTTCTTTTGCAGGTTTATTTTCCGGTTCCTGAATTGGTTGTGTTTCTTCAGTTGTCGGTGCTGCTGTTTGCTCTGTAAACGAATTAACGACTAAACCGACAACAAATATCAATGCAATACCTATTAAACCGTTTACGAAAGTGTTCTGCAACTTTTTTTCTTTCTGCGACAAAACACACACCTCTCATTTAAGCGAAATAAAAAACGCGCCTCATAATCTAAACTGCGCGTCATGATGTCAATTCTTGTTGTTCTCCTCATCAGCCATCTGATTCAGGAATTTCAGAAACTCCAACGTCCTCTTCCTTTTTTCTTCGTCAGCCTTATCCCACTCGCGGAAAAACACGTTTACAAGCTTGTCAGACGCTTCTGTCTTCCCGATAGGAGAGGGATCGTTAGTTTTTCCATGTAGATAGTCAGTGGATACATTAAATAGATCAGCTAGCTTGCTTACTGTTTCCATCGGAGGCTGCTTGGTTCCAGCTTCGTATGCAGTGTAAGTAGGGCGAGCAACACCAATTAGATCAGCTACATACCCCTGCGTCCACTTGGGATCTTTGGCTTTTCTTTTTTCCCTCTCGGCTTTTAGCCGTTTTGCAAACACCACAATACTCACCAGCCCATCTGTTTCTGAATCCATTATAAAGTTACCTAGAGAAACATGGAATAAATGTTACTAACAGTGTTAATTTAGTGTTGACATGTTACTTTAAGGAACATATAATAAAGTCATCAAGTTACTTTTAGGAACTTTTGGGGGTGATTAAGTGCGAAACTGGCTTAAAGAAACACGTGAAAATAAGGGGCTAACCCAAGAACAAGCCGCAGACCTATGTGGTATCTCAAGAAGCTATTACACTCATATCGAAAACAATACAAAGACACCAACAGTTAAGGTAGCAAAAACAATAGCTAAAGCATTGGGTTTTAACTGGACAATTTTTTTTAAAGATGAATGTTCCTCAAAGGAACAACCAGCCTAAAAGGGTGATCCGCAAAGGAGGTGATAACCATGCAACTAACCGATCAACGTATCCGCGAGATTGTGCGAGAAGAAGTAAGGGCTGCTCTGGAAGAGAGAGCCGCCGCGACAACGACGGCTGAAAATCGAGCAATTCAGTTTCATAGAGAACTTGGAAATTTGCTAAAAACATTTCATCCAACTAAAGAAGAATTCGATTCTTCTGTTGAGAGACATAAAAAATGGTTTAGCTTTCGCTAAAAGTTACATGTGAAAATAACTTTTTAATTCTTGGTATATTTCTTCAAGGCCATCGAGTAAATCAAGAGAATGCTGGAAGCTATGCGTTTCATTCAACGCTTCTAAGAATTCTTGGTTCAGGTTATTAAATTGATGGAAAAAGTCTTCAAAGTATTGAATTTCGCCACGGTCGCATATTTGCAAATAAAGAGATTGAGCGATTTTAATACATTGGAAAGCCTGATTCATGAATTGCAAAGCAACGTGAATGTTCTTTGTTTCAGAATAACAGTTTATAGCTTTCCGAGAATTTAGTAAGCATTCATGCGCAAACTGAAGAAAAAATTCTTTTTGTCTTACTATTGCCGAAATGTCCATTTTTTTCACCACCATCCGTCTCCGACATGCGGAAGAACGCCACTCGCCAAAGTTCACGTTCTTCTGACAAACAAATTCGGTGGAGGCAATGGAAAATCCTACAAGAAAGTAGGTGTTGAAAATGCCTAAGGTTGTCCCCCTTCATCACCCGCATACCCATAGAAGAAGGGGTGATGTGGGGATGGAACAAGACCGAGATCCGTTGAAACGCCCAACATACGTCATGCAGGTCGGTAACACCACCATCAAAATTCGTTCAGCTCTCCCGTTTATGACGCCTGAAGAACAAGAGCGTTGGTGGAAAGAAAACGACTCTCTTCCAGAGGTCAGGATGTTCAAACGTGCTTGGATCGAGTCGCTGGTTCACGTCGCTAAGGCCGAGGCGGCAAAGGAGCATGACAGTGCATAGCTGCCCTTATTGGGCAGATGGACAAGCCAAAGGAGATGACAAGCATGGAACAGGTGACATTCGCCACCGGCCAACCGATTACCCCGAAAGAGTTACAGGACATTTTGGGATCCTCTGAGGTAATCGATTTAACCAGTGTTAAAGATCTCGAATCACTTGCACAGCCGCTTAAACCGTGTAACGTTTCCGCGGAATCCGACCTAGATGAACACAATGAAAGGAGATGAAAGTGTGAATCAATTGGTCTTCATTGAAAACGGCCGTCCATTAACAGATAGTCTGATCGTGGCCGAAGTGTTTGGGAAAAATCATGCAGATGTGTTACGTGACATTCGCAATCTCGGATGCAGCGATGAGTTTCGACTCAGCAATTTTGCAGAGTCCTCTTATATCAATTTGCAAGGTAGACAAATGCCGAAAATGGACATCACGCGCGACGGATTTACCTTCCTTGTCATGGGATACACCGGTAAAGAAGCCGCACAATTCAAAGAAGATTACATCAAAGCTTTTAATCAAATGGAACAACATCTAAAACAGTTTGAACAAAACAAAGTTGTTCCGTTAAGCGAACGCCAAGCGTTGATCAAATCCCTTCAGTTGACAGTAGAACTGGCAGAGGAGATGGAGGAGGTAAAGTCGATCGCCCAATCCCACAGCCAGAAGCTAATCGAACTAGAGCAAAAGGTCGACGAGCAGATTACCCTCGACCACGGCGAGCAACGCGCTCTTCAAAAAGCAGTATCCCGCCGAGTATACGAAATTGAAGCTGACTCACAACGGCGCCGGGAGTTGTTCCAGCAGCTGCATCGAGAAATAAAAGACCGCTGGGCCGTTGCAAGTTACCGAGACGTCCGCCGGCAGGAACTTCAACAGGTGCTGCGCTACATAGATGCTTGGATGCCGCGGCGTGTGTCGTAGGAAGGCGGTGAACCCGGATGTTCACAAAAGACGAGTACTTCCACACTTTTGGAAGAATCTCCCGTAAGAGTGGATTCCGTAACGCCGGGCGTATTTTTGGCCTGACGTATCGTAACTTGCGCTTGTCGATGAACTGGGAGCCAGAGCGTAGGGAAAGCTACCGCGAGCGGCGGCATGCACTGCTGGCTGCCTGGAAAGAGTTCGTCGCCCAGCTTCGTAAGGAGGAAAAAACCGTGTCCCAACCAGCATTCCCTCAACTTGAGAAAAAGGTATCCGATTATGTCGCCGAACTGCAAGCCAGGGGAATCAGCTACGAAATCCTGAAGGACGAGGTTTTACCACCTACTTGCGGAATTTGCGTCCGAAAAGTGTTGATCGCGGATTGCAGGTACATGAAGGTCTTCGTGCAACTCTGGACGGATACTCGTGGCCCATTAAAAGACGTATCAGTAACCGAGATCCACGCAGATGATGCGTTAGCCTTCGCTGGGTACCTGGATAAAAAGAGATTCCCTCAGCAAGCCGAGGGAGGAATGATGAGCACACCTTTATCCTACGACATCCCAGAGTGACAGCATAGGCGGGGAAGGTCACAAAAAAGGGGGTGAAGGGGTTGAGTATCGGACAAGCATTGAAGGAAGCGCGTGCGCTGTACGGCGTGACACAAAAAGATTTTGCATCCGAACTGTATGTGTCACGCTCGACGGTCGCAATGGTCGAAACTGGCGAGCGAGAGCTTCCGGACGAAGCGGTGCCCGTAGCCGTCGGGAAACTCGATTGTGGTTTTCTCGCGATGGAGGTAGCGGCAGAATACACCGGCGGAGCATTCGTATCCAAACTTGACGGCGACGGGGTGGACTTACACAGGAGCAGCGTGAAGGCAAAGACAGCAGAAGAACTGACCGAAGCGTTAAGTGCCATCCAGGGAGTTTGCGTGGCCAACCGACCTGAAAAAATTAGCAGCCATGATCGTGAACAATTAGAGCATTCGCTGCTGCAGGTCATTGATGCGATTGTGGCACTTGCTCATTACGTTGCAGTGATCTGCCGGGAATACCGGTTCAGTTGGACAACATTATGGCGGCAACATCGGAAGAAGCTGAAAGCCAATGGATACCTGAAGTAGGGAAGGAGGAGTGGTCAATGACGCAAGACAACGTGAAGGAAATGCTGGATGGCGTAGATGAGGAGCAACTCTCAATGATCGTCTCAGCTCTGGAGGAAACGGCCAGACGTTACAACCAACAAGGCATGATCATAGTTGCACAAAAAATGCGCTTAACTGCAGACAAGGTTCTGAACATTAAGAGAGCTCGAGAAATGGAACAGGCGACGAGAATATTGGGAAGGTTCAACAACCTGGGAAATGAGAAAACCGCCCGCGGCGAACGGACGGCATAATTGATCAGTTAAATAAAGCATATCACAGACCTTTTGGTTGGGACAAGCAGTAATCGCTCGGTATTCGCACCTACGTGGGGAGGATGGGCAATGATAGAAGTTTCGATCACAGTTGGATGGGGATGGGAAGAAACGTTCCTGCTCCCACTGTCAACGGAAAAGCCGAGTCAGTACTCTCAGCTGAACAGTCGGAGGAACCGGCTTTTGACTCCGGGGCAACGAGTGCGCGGCGATGTAATCGTATAAAGCGGGCTTCGGCCCTGCGTGAGGGCATTGACTGGCCACCACCCCGGCTGGTTGGTGCTCTCACGGAGGGTCGAACCTCCCAGGGTGGTGAGGGACAGGGGGAGCTGCTCGTTCGATCCGGGCGCCCAAGAGCGCAGTGTCTGCACTGCTGCGCCATTCCACCCTATACAAAATGCGAGGTCAAAGCGTGGTGCGCCCGAGGAGGTGCAACGGCGGCCGTAGAGTGTGGGACGGCGGCGGCCTCGTGATCATCGAGAAAGGAGGTAAGCGTATGAAATCAACATTTGGACTTTTTGAAATCTATTACAGAAAGGAGAGCTCGTTTAACAAACTTGCCCGCATTCTTTCCAAAAATGCGGAAACAGCGATCTACGAGGCAAAGAACATATTCAAGGAAAGGCTTTCTGATTTGAGTGAGGATGATCTTTTCTGCAAGCCTGTACCCTTGGACATCGTTACTTTAAAAATAAAAAACCCCGCGTAGGGGCGTGGAGATATGAAAAAAACAATTCTTATGTTAAGGGTAACGCATTGAGAAGTAGGAATCAAGAGGGGGAGGGGGAGCCGCATGGGCACATTACTTTTCGATGAGCAGCCGCTTGTGATCCAGCCGTCATTGGCGAAGCTGATCGGACTGAACGAAGCCATATTCCTGCAGCAGGTTCATTACTGGCTCCAGAAAAGCACGCACAATCATGACGGGCGCAGATGGGTCTACAACACATATCAGGGCTGGCAGGAGCAGTTTCCCTTCTGGTCGGCTAACACAATTCGTCGAATCATCGAAAAACTGGAACAGGCAGGGGTGCTGCTCTGCGGTAACTACAACCAGAGCAAGATCGACAAAACTAAATGGTACTCTATCGACTATGCCAAATTGGAGGAACTGACGACTGTCCAATCTGGGCAAATAGACTGTAAAAAATCACAGTCGACTGCTCAAAATGGGCAGATGGACAGCCCAGAATGGGCAGATGGACAGCCCAGAATGGGCAGACCAATACCAGAGATTACTACAGAGACTACTACAGAGATAAAAGAGGAGGAGGAAGAAGCGCGCGTGGACAAGCCCAACCCATTTGTTAGCTACGAGGAGAACATCGGTGTGATTTCACCGGTGATCGCTCAAGACATTACCCACTGGCTGGACGGCAACTTTTTCGACGAGCCGGAACTAATCGTTATCGAAGCCATTAAGATCGCAGTTCGCAATGGCGCCCGAAAGTGGAACTATGCGAACAAGACCCTGATCGATTGGGCAGACCGCAAACTTCGGACATTGCGGCAAGTCCAAGCGTATACCCTGGAGTACGAGCAACAGAAAGGAGAAGGCCGGAATGCGAAAAGCCGTAAACTCGGCGGACGAACTGATCCAGATGTTTCAAGACCTTCAATCACGGGCGGTAAAGTCGGGTGGATCGGAAAAGAAGACGTATAGCTGCTTGAAGTGCCAGGACAAGGAAGGGTACATCACCCACGATGATAACGGGTACGAACGATGGACTTTCTGCGAGTGTCACCAGCAAAAGCGTGTGGATCGGTTATTCAAGTCGAGTCAGATCACGGGTAACTTCCAGAAGCTCGGCTTCCGAACCTTCAAACGCGAAGAGCGACCGGCCATCATCCAGTCAGCGTACAACTGCGCTTATACATACTACAAAGATTTCGACATCATCAAGGAAAAGCGGCAGAACAGTATTGCTTTGTTGGGAGAGCCGGGAGCGGGCAAAACCCATTTGCTTATGGCGATCGCCAATAACTTGCTGAAGCGGGGTGTGGGGGTAAGCTACTTCCCATGGGTCGAAGGTTTCAACGAGATGAAAGACAACCTCGACCACCTGGAGACACGTATTAATCGGCTGCAGCGAGTACCGGTCCTGTTCATCGACGACTTATACAAGGGGCGAAAAGAGCCGACCGACTTCCAGATTGAGCAACTATTCGCAATCGTCAATTACCGTTACCTTCACAACCTTCCGCTGATGATCTCCTCCGAATACGACATCGATCAGCTGTGTGGGTTTGACAAAGCAATTGGTTCCCGGATCTTTGAGATGGCTCGAGACTATACCGTGATTCTACGCGGGGACGGTTTAAACTACCGCATCAGCGGGGGAGCGGCCTCCTGATGGCAAGAAAAAAGCATCCGGAAGAAAAGCGGGAAACCCCGTTAAATGAGCTGCCTGGTCGCTGTAAAAACTGCGCAAATGGGACGTTCACTCTGCATCTGCACGAAAAGATTTTGTATCGGGAATGCATCTGCTGCGGTGAAGTCTTTGACGTCGATCATATGATTTTGAAGCGCAAAGGAGATGAGCAATTAGCATGGAAGCCAGCCTAATAAAGCCTCTGTCTCAGGAAGAAGTCGAGGCGATACAAGCATTGTTGGCACCGGACGTACATCCTCTTAAAAAAGCGTTTTTCCTGGCAAACAATTATGTTCCGCGCATGCTCATGGAGAGGGAATATCTGATCCAGGCACTGCTAAGCACGCAATGCGGCCAAAGGGCGATGAGTGAGTTTCTCTTGCACATGGAAGTTAACGAGTCGCTTCGGGAAGATAACCGGCAACTACGTGAGCAGCTGGCAGTATACAACCAACACCGAATCAGTGATGCGGTATGAATGACAGGATCAACTCATGCGAGGAGGGCATCAAGCTATGGAATTGATCAGACAAGTGCTGATGCAAAAACTTATTTCTCAAGGGATTCTGGAAGTCGGCGGGAAGCCGGTGGAAGATGTATCCGTAATGGAGCTGCAGGACGGATGGCACCGATTTGAACTGATGAAACAGGATGAACGCGTTGATCGGGGAGGGTAAAGCATGAGTAAGATGACGGCAAATGAGTACACCATCGGAGTAACAGGTATTACAAATCGGCACAACTTGAAAAGTAGCCCTCCCGGTGAGGTCATCACCTACTATCTCAGCGAAGAAGAGAGGCTGCAGTTAATAGAAAAGTACGGCCCGATCTTGCGGAAAAAAGCGCAGCGCACAATGCTGAAGAAAACGGTCGAGCCACAGATCACGAGAGAGCAATATCTTGCGTATAAGCGCCAGGGAATACGCGACGACGAGCTACTCAAGCTACGAATCCCCGGCTTGACATGTCAAAAGCTTGTAAGGTTGAAAACGCGCTGGGGGTTGCACGAGAAGAATGCTGTTCGTAAAGAATTAGCTGGTAAGTAACGTGGTCTGAAATCAATCAGGGTACTTGAGACCATGCCCGCCGAACAGCTCACGGACATGATTGTATACCCGAACATGCATGTCAGGGAATACGAAAGCAACTTCGCCGGGGGTCAACTGCAACCGATCGGAAGACTGCTCAATGACGAACGGTATCTCCATAGAGGCAAGGGCATCTTTCAGGTACCCGGCCTCCGACCATGGAACTGCGTAATAAAATGACTTTTCCATACGATCACGCTCCTTTGTGACCAGTATCCCACATGGTGTTAGGACAAAAAAAGGTGATCAGGATGAACTATGTTGAGCCCATACGTTACGAGCGAAAGCTTAATCAGATGAAAGCGTTGCTGATGAAACAGTCGCACAGTGACCACTTCCTCCTTGTGCTTGGCATCAACACCGGTCTACGTATTTCAGACCTATTACGCTTGAGAGTCGGAGACGTACGGGGGAAAAGTCACATCATGATCACAGAGAAGAAGACGGGTAAGCGTAAAAGGTTCAAGATCAACGACAAGCTTAGGAAGCAGATCGACAAATATACCGCAGGCATGAGGGAAGATGATTACCTATTTGCCTCAAAGAAGCGGCCGCAGCCAATCACCCGGGTCCGAGCTTACCAAATTATCAATGGAGCGGCGCGGAAGGTAGGACTGAGTGAGATAGGTACGCACACGCTTAGGAAGACGTTCGGATATCACTTTTACCAGCGGACAAAGGACGTTGCCACGCTGCAGATGATCTTTAACCACTCCCATCCAAGTATTACGCTACGGTACATCGGGATCAACCAAGATTTGATGGACGAAGCGGTGGACAACTTTAGCTTGTAGCGGGAGCGGGACTACACAATCACTCAATGGGGGAACTGATCAATGGGGATTCCGGTACCGAAGAGAAGTACAGAAATGGCTTCAATGGGATCTGGCCCACTTCACGTTACTACTCTCGATAGGCTGGATCCTCAGACACGGGAAGAACTGATTCGAAAATACAACCTGAAACCGAGAGAGGAGAATAAATACATGGAGCCAGCAGAAGTATTGCGAGAGAAAAACGTTACGTTGGAGTTGACCAGAGAACGGTACCTGGAACACAAACAAGCCGGCATGGCGGATTCGGAAATTCGCAAGAAATACGGATTCAAGTTTCCAAATGATCTGACGAACTGGAAGAAGAAAAACGGGTTGGAAGGCTATCGTGTTAATGTTCTCCCAGAGCAACGAATCCACATTCATGAACCGCAGCATACAAATGTCCAAAAAAACGATCAGCAGCAGGAATCTCTGCAGGAGCATCCTGCCCCCGAGGAGCAACCAGCGGAAACTCATCTGTCGCCATTACGAAAATCAATAATTGAGCTGCTGCAGGCCGGAAAAACGGTAGTGGAAGCGAAGGAAGAAGCGTTTCGGCTGGTTAATGTCCTTGAAGCGATGGAGTTCGGATGGCAGATCGGCGGGAAGGCCGGGAAGTATTGGGTTTCTCTGATCGAGGTGTAAGGGGCTTATAACATAATGTGCAATGTGGTAAGAGGGGGATAATCGCATGAACGATCCAGAAGTTTTTGCAGAACCATGTGCGATATGCCGGACAAAGAAAGCGACTCGACTATGTGACTACATTACGGAATATCATCGCAGTCCTGTATTCTTTCGAGACTATCAGATGTTCACCGAAAGTCAGCATCGCGGCAATGACCAGACCTGTGATTTGCCTTTGTGCGTGGAGTGTCGGCACGAAATTAACGGTGCCGATCTTTGCCCCTATCATTTCAAATTGCAACAACAAGCGGAATTACCCGAACACCTACGAAAGGCACAAATGAGAAGCAAAGCAAGGTTATATCGATTAAGTTCAACGGATGGAAGGGGATGACGGCATGCTGCAGGAGCACCAACGAAAAATTGATCGGTTTCTTGCGATGAATCGGGAAGTCATCCGGCAAAAGCATGTAGAAGCCCTGCTTGAGGGTTTGAAGAACGGACAGCTATCCGAGAAGGACATTATCCAGTACACAAGCATAACGCCGGAGCAGCTTGTGGAGTTGATGCAATCATGAGGCAGATGTCCATTGATGATTTTTTATCCAACTCATTCCCAGATCAAAAAGTGGTTAACCGAATGAACGCTCTCTTTAGCGGATGGGAAGTAGTCGGATACGTTCAAACCTATAGCTGGGGAGACAAAGAGGATTATTCGGTGATGATATGGAACGGCGAACGGTATCACCTTGTAACCGTAAAGCTCTGTAACGACGGTAAGGACTATATAAGTTACGTCGAGCGTGATGATTTCGAGCCGTCCTGGTTCGATCCCCGAAGAGGTCGGGAATGGATTTGGGGCTCTGCCGAACACATAAACGGGGTCATGGAGTCGGCGGTAAAGAACATCGGGAGATTTGAGCGGCTATTTTATCTCTTTCATTCCGGTGGCAATAAACGGAGGTTGGGTTAATATGCGAGATCGCCATAAAATCGGTTTACCGTCCGAACAGCAGGAAGAATATATCTTGCTCAAGACTGAGCCTTACAAGAGCTACTACGGCTGGAAGGAAGGAGACAGACTGAAACGAATCTCCATTTGGCTTTCAGGTAACGGCTGCGGGGTGCGACAAGCTTATTTTGAGTCAACTGATCAACCAGGGAGAGACGGAATTGCTTGGGAAGATCATGTAAAGCCGGTGCTCGGGCAGATGGAAATCGAACTTCAACAAACTGTGTAGGGAGGTAAGGGGATGAAAAAAGTAAAGGTAACCGATCCGAGAAGCCCATACTTTGGGCAAGAACTTGAAGGGTACTGCTGGTATTACGACTATTTGCACACAGGAGATAGTCCCGATTTGTACATCGTGAAAACCCCAGAAGGGAAAAAGCAATTGCTGTCTACCCAAATTGACGAGAAGCATTACGAAGCCCAGGAGCTTGCAGAAGAAATTGAACGGCTGGGCGCAAACGTGGGAGATACAGTCATGATTTTGCGGACCGGATCTGGCAGCTCAGTAGCAGGATTCAGCACCAAGGTGCCGCATGTGATCTCACACATTTCTTCCTCAGGTACGGTTACTTTTGACAATGGAGCCGCAACGATGTTCCGGCCGGATGTAGAGCGCGTGATTTAACACTGTAATTAGGAAGGAAAGACATGCCGATTTAGTTATTCAGATGAGGAGGGGGAGCAGTGGCGGGGAAAAAGCAGTACGGATCCGCGGAAACATACGAGGGTAAACTCGCCCGTGTCATGGAACGGTTTGGTGTAAAAGATTACAACTTCAACTGGGACCGATTCGGCTGCTGGATCGAGTTTCGATATAAAGGGCAACTGTATCGTTTTGAGCACAGCGTTGAGAAGGCCAAGTCAAAAGGGATTGAACTACGTTACGGCTCAGACGCTTTCGCGCAGCTCGTTTTAGCTCTGGAGGATCTGGCTCGGATGGTTGAACGCGGTATTTACGACCTCGGAACTTGGGTTGAGGGAATGAAGTTTTTACCACCGGTAGTAGAAGTGCCGTCATTCTTCAAGTTCTTAGGGTTTGAACGAATACCAAGCGATCTGGCTGAAGTGATGGACCGTTATCGAACGCTTGCGAAACAGCTGCACCCAGACACAGGTGGGAGCCAGGAGGATTTCATCCAGTTGCAAAAAGCGGTCGAACAGGCGAAGAAGTACTTGGCGGATCGGAATTTTACAAAATAGTTAGGGAGGGAATAACCGTGAGAACTGAAGCACTGAACGGCTTGAAAAAGGGTGACCGGGTTGCACACGTCAAACGCAATCGTAGTGCTTGGAAGCATTTGAACAACGGTCTCGTCACGGACGTATTTTTGAGCGGGAAATCCGTTTATGTGAAGTGGTTTGATGATAACGGAAAGTCATCTCACTGGGTACCGTACAACTGCGACGCAGTGGAGAAGATCGAATAGGGAGGAAAACCGCATGGAAGTCATGAAGTCGATGTACAACCTTGCGACCATGCTTCAACTGCAAAGATTCAGCACCGCGCAAGAAAAACTCACACAAATGGAGGTCGAGCGTTTCCTAACATCCGAAGGGATTCGCTTCGAACGAGAAAAGCACCTCTCCGATCGAGACATCCCGGATTTTCTGATTCAAACTCAATTTGGTAACGTTGTTCTGGAAGTTAAGACGCGATGCGCTCGCAAGGCGATATACCGCCAACTTGAAAGGTACGCTGGGCATCAAGTGGTCAACGGTTTGATTCTCCTGACAGGAACAAGCATGGGATTGCCGCCTGAGATCAACGGAAAGCCATCCATCGTGGCTTCGCTAGGAGCGGGGTGGCTATGACCAAAACATACGGAAAACTAGCATTGGTAAATAACAAGTGGGAAATGCGCGACATTCCGCCGCACATTGCCATAAGGCTCAAACAGTTATTCCCGCGTATACCGAAATGGCAAACGGGTACGTACACCTTCCCAAATGATAAGAGTCATTGCGCTGATCTGTCGTGGTTCACCATCCGATATCCGATGCAAATGTCTGATGAAGATCGAAAGGTAATGGAGGGCGGTCGAATCCAGTTTGAGCGTGACCAGGAGCAAATGGAAGCCATCATGCGGCCGAATTTTGTTCCTCCGTCCCGGGCAGGATTGCGACCGGGCCAGCAGATCAGACAGTATCAAGCACAGGCCATTGAACTATGCCTCACTCGACACTCTCTACTACTTGGGGATGATGTTGGGCTTGGCAAAACCTACACAGCAGCGGGCATGCTGCTGGAAGGCACGGCCCTCCCAGCGGCCGTGGTTATGCAAACTCACCTGCAGGGTCAATGGCAAGAAAAAATCGAGGGATTTACTACTTTGAAGGTCCACAAAATCAAGGGAACCAGGCCGTATGACTTGCCTGCAGCAGACATCTACCTGTTCAAGTACAGTCAGCTTCTAGGTTGGATCGACACGTTTGGGGATGGGTTTTTTAAAACCGTTGTTTTTGACGAGATACAGGAACTGAGAACCGGAACAGATAGCGGAAAAGGCCAGGCGGCACGTCGATTATCTGAAGCGGCAACATATCGCCTCGGGCTGTCAGCGACCCCCATCTATAACTATGGGGTCGAGATATGGAATATCATGCAATTCATCGAGCCCGACGTCCTCGGAACATTCGAAGAGTTTCTACGGGAATGGTGCGTTGGAGGTCGAACTGTTCGGGATCCTGATGCCCTGGGGACTTTCCTTCGGGAGCAAAACGTCATGCTTCGCCGGACAAAACGAGAAGTAGGGCAGCAAATGCCACCTCTCAACGTGATTGTTGAACATGTAGAACCAGACAACCAGACGCTCAAATCCGTAGAAGACTTGGCACGGCAACTCGCCGTCAAGGCCACATTCGGCTCATTTACAGAACGCGGCCAGGCTGGTAGGGAACTGGATCTACTCATGAGGCATGCAACAGGCGTCAGCAAAGCGAGAGGAGTTTCCAGGTACGCCAAGTTGCTTTTGGAGGCAGAGATACCGGTAATACTGATGGGCTGGCACCGGGATGTCTACGAGATATGGCTTGAGGAACTAGCGGAGTATCAGCCTGCCATGTATACGGGAAGCGAAAGCGAGCGGCAAAAAGCTGAATCAGTCCGGAGGTTCGTGGAAGGAGAAACCAATCTGTTCATTATGTCACTTCGGAGTGGTGCAGGGCTTGACGGACTGCAATATCGTTGCTCAACTGTCGTCTTTGGTGAGCTGGATTGGTCTCCGAAGGTCCACGAGCAAATCATTGGCCGTCTTAATCGGGAAGGACAGCAGGAACAGATCACAGCTATCTATTTGAACACTGACGAGGGTAGCGATCCTCCGATGGTCGAGATACTCGGAATCAAAGCGTCACAGTCCAAGGGAATTATTGATCCGGGGCAACAGCTTGAAGCCAAGCATTCGGATAAGAGTCGCATTCAAGCACTGGCCGCGCGCTACTTGACAAAGGTGGAGCAATCGCGAATAGCCGTGGAAGCAGCGGCAATTTGACAAAACGGTAATTATGTTAAGCGGGAGGGCGGTAGCGGTGAAGGTAGGGACATGGACAATTTGGTCCGATGTTGATTTGCGGCGATGGATGATCGGCGGTTATTTCAACCGCAGATGCGGATGGTTCCATGTTTACGTCGGTCCGATCACAATTCACGTATATGCTGACGATGCCATACCGTTTTGAAATTAACACAACATTACTTATGATAAGGAGGGGAAACAGGTTGAAAGCCATCACAATACACCAGCCGTGGGCGACTCTAATCGCCCTCGGTGAAAAGCAATTTGAAACGCGCAGCTGGGCAACGAAGTACAGAGGACAGTTGGCAATTCATGCTGCCAAGAAAATTGACCGGGAAGCCTGTGAATCGGAGCCTTTTCGATCAGTGTTAGAAAAACACGGATACACTGCCGACAATCTACCGACAGGAGCGGTCATAGGAATAGGCAAGCTGGCTGATTGCCTTGGAGTCGGAATGAGTGATGGCGAGCATAGATCTATGGCGGGAGATACAGGCATTCACTGGATACCAGTAAAAAGCAATGAATATCACTTCGGATGGTATGGTGTGGGGCGCTATGCCTGGGAATTAACGGACGTTAAGCAGATCGAACCATTTCCAGCAAAAGGGCAACAAGGATTATGGAATTGGAGGGGAGACGAATTTCTCAGCGTTGTTTAACATGACAAATTGGAGGGATGGGGCGGCGTGCTTGAACAATATATCGGTTACGAATGGTCCATGTACTGCGTTTTCTATCTTCTCGGACTGGCAACGGCAGCACTAGGATGTGTTATTGGAACGGCTATATCTGCGAATAAAAAAACGTTAAAAAGAAAGCCCCCAAAAGGGAGCCAATGGTAATACTTCGCCAAGAAAATTATACCACGGGCTTGCCTGAAGGGGGAGCGAAGATGAGCACACAATTATCGTTTCTGCCGAAGATCGACCGAAAAGAGACACAGAGAAGGGTTGAGGAAGCCCTGGAGACAGCAAGAATTTACAAACAGATCGGCTTCGTTCGCCGGGAGAACAGTAACACACCTTCCTATGAGCCGCGGTTCCATGGAGCAACCAATAAGACCAGCGCACCAACAGAGAGCTGCGCAACTTGGAACGCGGGTAAAGAAGAACATCTGCGGAATCTTACCGAGCGGGTGGAGCGGGCTGTCGGCCGCCTGGACAAGAAAGAGCGCGAACTTATTCAGAAGAGGTATCTCACTGAAGCGGACGCCCTTGATTACATCGTATGTGGAGAGATTGGAATGAGCAAACGGACGTATGAACGTGTGAAGGGACGAGCCTTTTACAAGCTGGCATTTATGTTGAGGTTAGAATCGGTTGTTGAGGATAAAACATCCGCTTCATAAGTGGCGGGAGAATGGCGGATTATTGGCGGAATGTTGGCGCGCCATTTGCATTTGTATAGTTTAAGATGATAGTAACGTGCAATGGAGTTAGCCACTCGGGAATTGAACCGGGCGGCTCTTTTTTATGGAGGCATGCATGAAACTGGTAAAAATCACATTTCCAACAAAGGAATGGGAAGACTGCGTGCTCGCATTCCGCGAGAAGCAGAAGCGTCAGTATCAACGCAAACTGGAGGCGCAGCGAACGGGGAATACCATGCGAGGTTAAGGCTCCGGCCACTCGCTCCCCGTTCCGTGCATCTCATATTCGATACGCCAATCCTGGTTGATGCATGATTACTACCGCATGCAGCAGCTAATACCCGTCACCTCCTCGGGCAACCGCGACCGCAGCGGCGAAAGGGTTGGATCGCGGCGGAGGCCCCTGCCGAAGGAAGTGGGGAGATTAGTCAAAATTTAACAGGGATTCCCTCCATTTTACCGAATTGTGTAGGTATAAGGGAGGTGAGACCATGACATCGGATCAAAGGAATGAGTATAGGCTTAGTTTGCTTAAAGACCTATATGACGAACATTTTAAGCATGGAGGGAGCGCTATAACTGTCAAAGTCGAAAAAGATGGAAAAATTGACCAAGAACTTGTTACAGCCTTGCAGTACCTTGATGACAAACGATTATTAGATTCCAAGATATTGCATCGAGGGGCTTATCAAGCTCGAATTACAGCCTATGGAATTGACCTAATTGAAACTGGTGGAAATCTTCGATAAAGCACCCACGTGGTGCTTTTTCTATTTCAAGGAGGTGATCCCCATGTTGCGTCACCAGCATGGGCAGTGAAGAGTCGCCGATAAGTCGGAATAGGAGGGAGGACGGTGATTATGATTGAATGCAGTCGAGCCGATTCGTGATGTTCTGGTCATCGAGTCAATCCTGAAAGACCTCAAGGAAACCAACCCGAAGTACCATGCTTTGTTTCTTGTTGGCATCCATACCGGCCTAAGGATATCGGATATACTCCGGCTACGAGTAAAGGATATACGTGCCGGTGAAATCAGAATCAGACAACAGAAAAATAAGAAGTGGGTTACGTTGCCGGTTCTACCCGACCTGCGAAGAGGGATAGCCGAATACATTTCCGACAAAGACGACAACGATTGGCTATTCGGAAGCCGCCAAAGAAAGCTGAAGTTGAAAGTGAAAAGAGAGCTGGATCGTAGCACCGTTTACAAGATGCTGAACAAAGTCTGTCGCAAATATGGACTCACATCAGTCGGCTGCCATACTACCAGGAAAACGTTCGGCTATCACTTATACATGGCCAGCGAAAAGAACATCGGGCTTCTCATGGAGATATTTGGCCACAGCGATCCATCGATCACCTTACGATACATCGGTATCACGCAAGACACCATCAACAAAGCTGTGCTCAAACTCAGGTACACCAGTTAACCATAAATAGACGGTGTGGAACTCGTTTTCAGAAAACAGAGAGAACCCATGACACTACTGGAAAATTTCAATTTGCCTGAGTGCAACAAAATATAAGATATGGAGAACTCATGTTTGGGAAATTAAACTCAGTACAGTGAAACGAACAGAAAAGCAGCGCAAACCCTTGTGGCTGTAGGGGTTAAAGGGCATGACGACGCGTATAGCCAAACGTGAGTAAGTAAGGTGAATTGTGTTTGAATAAGACACAATTCTGACAATCACGGGTCCTTCTGGCGGCTATTTTTCATGCGGGTCTGGCGAGCCCCGAAATTTCGCTAGGCACAATTTTTTTTTCGTAACTTCGTTTCAAAATTCATTGCTTTGTATAAAAATTCAAAAGGGCCAAAACGAGCTTAAGGCCTTGATATTATTGGGGTTTTTCGTGTTTTCAAAATGCAAAAAATGGGGGTGAATTTCAGCTTATGCAAAGCGGAAACGGACACGAAAGCGAAATCGTTTTTTCAGCGAAACAGCTGTCTGAAATTCTAAATCTCACCCCTAGAAGAATTCAGCAACTGGCAGAAGAAGGCATTATGGTTAAGGCATCTCGGGGCAAATACAAAGCAATTGATAGTATCCAACGATATATCCAGTTGCTTCAGGAGAAAAAGGGGGATTCAGACGAGGTCGACTATTTCACTGAACGAGCGCTGCACGAAAAAGCAAAAAGGGAAAAGGCTGAATTGGCACTTGCCGTCATGAAAGGCGATCTCCACCGGTCAAAAGACGTAGAGATGGTCATGAACGATATGATTGCTGCCTTTCGTGCGCGAATCCTGGCTATACCGACCAAATTGGCACCTCAAATGCAGGGGTTGAAAGAGCTGGCGGCGATCCGCGATCTATTGACTCGTGAAATGATCGAGGCGCTAACTGAGTTATCAGAGTACGACCCGCAGGTCTTCTATGCAAAGAGTGAGGACTATGTGGAGTTGAACGATGATGAAGATCGAGACTAAAACCTTAAAACTCTTTCGCGGGATCGCCAAACTGGCTGCTCCGCCTCCACAACTGAAAGTATCTGAATGGGCAGACCTTTACCGCCGACTATCATCCGAATCATCCGCAGAGCCAGGACAATGGAGAACAGATCGAGCTCCTTATCAGCGAGAAATACTAAATGCCGTAAATGAGTCAAACGTGGAGGTAGTCGTCGTCAAATCTTCCGCCCAAGTGGGAAAAACAGAGCTTTTGCTCAATACCATCGGCTATTACATGGACTACGATCCGGCCCCGATTATGTTGGTACAGCCCACATTGGAGATGGCACAGGCGTTTTCGAAAGACCGTTTGGCTCCCATGCTCCGCGATACGCCAGCACTAAGAGGGAAAGTAAGTGATGTCAAAAGCAAGGATAGCGGTAACACCATGCTTCACAAAACTTTTCCTGGCGGGCATATCACAATGGTAGGGGCAAACTCACCATCCGGCTTGGCAAGTAGGCCGATCCGTATACTTTTGGCTGATGAGGTTGACCGTTATCCCGCAACAGCCGGTACCGAGGGTGACCCTTTGACACTAGCAGAAAAGCGGACAACGACTTTCTGGAATCGAAAAAAAATCTATGTTTCAACTCCGACTGTAAAAGGTGTAAGTCGTATCGAGATGGCCTACGAGAATTCCACCCAGGAGCAGTGGTGTTTACCTTGCCCGAATTGCGACGAGTACCAGCCTTTGGAGTGGGGGAGGATTCACTTTGAGGATGCCACCATGGAATGTAAATACTGTGGATTACGGTTCGATGAATTTACCTGGAAAGCTAGACAGCTGGAAGGGAAGTGGATTGCACGGGCAGAGCATCCAAAGGTGCGCGGTTTTCATCTGAATGAGTTGGCTTCACCGTGGAAGCGTTGGACGACTATCATCGAGGAGTTCCAGGAGGCCAACAAACAAGCTAAAGCTGGAAACACGGAACTACTTAAAGCATGGGTCAATACGACTCTCGGCGAAACATGGGAAGAAAAAGGTGAGGGAGTCGAAAGCGACACGCTGCTGAAACGAAGGGAACATTACGGCTGCGAAGTTCCGGATGGTGTCCTGGTTTTAACCTGCGGTGTTGACGTTCAGGATAACCGTTTGGAATATGAAATCGTCGGATGGGGAGTCGAACAGGAGTCGTGGGGTATTCAATACGGTGTAATCATGGGTGATCCCGGGCAAAACCATGTTTGGCAGATGCTTGATGCCGTCCTGGAGAAAAGGTACGAGCGGAAAGATGGTCAGATGCTTCAAATTATGACTACTTGCATTGACTCTGGCGGTCACTTCACCAAAGAAGTCTATAAATTTTGCAAGCAGCGTGAATTTAAAAGGGTTTGGGCGATAAAAGGCCAGGGCGGAAGTGGTGTTTCTTATATCCAACGCCCTAAACGGCGAAACGATGCCGGTGTTTGGTTATTTCATATCGCTGTTGACGTCGGGAAAGATACCCTGGCTTCAAGGTTGCAAGTAGCCTTTGAAGGACCAGGGTACTGTCATTTTCCTACCGATCCAGACAAGGGATATGATGCTGCTTATTTTGAAGGGCTCACTTCCGAGCAACGAAAGATACGGTATACCAAGGGAAGAGCGACGATTCATTGGGAAAAACGGTATTCTGGGGCCAGAAACGAACCCTTTGACCTGCGGAACTATGCAACAGCTGCTTATGAAATTCTTAATCCACCAATTGACGCTCTTAAGAAGCAACTTGAAAACGGACGACCTGAATCTACGAAACCAATCGAAACGAGTCTATCGAAAAAGCGCACCGGAGTTGCGCACAAAGGCATACAAATTTGAGAAAGGACGGGAACTAAATGTCTGCTCGTCTTGATACACTTCGTACCCGCCTCCAGCAATATATCGACTGTGAAGCGGCAATTTTATCGGGCGCTCAGGAGTATACGATCGGTTCCCGACGTTTGACTCGCGCCAACCTCAAAGAAATAACTGACATGATCCGTTACTTGGAGAAAGAAGTCAACAACGAGGAGGCAAAAGCAAATGGTTGGGCACGTAACCGGGTGATCGGCGTAATTCCGCGTGACCTGTAAGGGGGTGATGAATAAATCATGAATTTATTAGATCGGACAATTGCTTATTTTTCGCCGGCTGCGGCTGCTCGCAGGGTGGCTGCAAGAAAAATGCTCGACATCGTAAATTCCGGTTATGACGAAGGCGGCGCATCTCATAGCAAAAAAAGTATGCGCGGATGGACGGCGATCGCCGGTAGCCCGAAAGACGATATTGACTTGAATCTTCCAACGTTGCGGGCGCGCTCACGGGACTTGTTCATGAATGCACCACTCGGAACCGCGGCGTTGCGGACATCGAAAACGAATGTCATCGGCCCCGGACTCAAACTGAAACCTCGTATCGATGCGAAGTTTTTAGGGATTAGCGAGGAGCAAGCGGACGAATGGGAGCAGAAAGTCGAGCGAGAATTTCTGTTGTGGGCCGAAAGTAAACACTGCGATGCGCTGCGGATGAATGATTTTTACGACCTGCAGGCCATTGCCTTTTTAGGGTGTCTCTTGAACGGAGATGCCTTTGCTATTTTCAAGCGGGCAAAGCGGGAAACATGGATGCCCTATTCGCTTCGACTTCACCTGATAGAGGCCGACCGCATTTCAACGCCCTGGGCGAGCATGACGATTGGCGCTGGGGTGGAAGGGAAAAACCCGGACAACGGTAATGCAATTGTGTCGGGAGTCGAAATTGATAATGTCGGAACTACAGTTGGCTATTGGGTGGCGAATGTATACCCGATCACTACTGGATTGGATTCCGCAAAGCCAAGAGAATGGGTGCGAATCGAGGCATTCGGTAGCAAAACTGGACGTCCCAATATCTTGCACCTTATCGATGCTGAACGTGCCGAACAACGACGTGGAGTTCCGTATTTGGCACCAGTGATCGAGTCACTTAAACAAATCACCCGGTACACCGAAGCGGAACTGATGGCTTCGGTGGTGGCTGGCATGTTCACGATTTTTGTAAAATCGCAGGGACCATCAAGTGAAAATCCGTTTGGCAGCATGATTCCGGAAGAACAGAAGGTCGCTCACTCAGAACCAACTGTTTACGAAATGGGGCCGGGCGCGATTAACGTCTTGGAACCAGGCGAAGAGATCGAGGTCGCAAACCCTGGCCGGCCAAACAGCCAATTTGACGCCTTTGTGAGTGCGCTTTGCCGGTATATCGGGGCAGCTCTGGAGATCCCACAGGAGCTGCTTCAAAAATCGTTCCAATCCAGCTATAGCGCGTCACGAGCAGCGTTACTCGAGGCTTGGAAGATGTTTCGTGTTCGTCGCGCCTGGATGGCCAAAGAGTTTTGCCAACCGGTGTATGAGGAGTGGTTAGCCGAGGCCGTCGCTATCGGGCGGGTAAAGGCGCCAGGATTTTTTGTAGATCCAACGATTCGTCGCGCATGGTCGAAAGCGGAGTGGAACGGTCCGGCTCCAGGTCAAGTGGATCCACTGAAAGAGGTTTCAGCTGCAGAGAAACGGATCTCCCTTGGACTGTCTACCCGAGAGCGCGAGACGATCGAATTGACCGGAGGCGACTTTGACCAAAATATCAAGCAATTATCAAGGGAGGTTCAGCTGATGAAAGAGTCCGGGTTGACCATTCAGCAAACCGAAGAGGGAAAGGGGGTGAATACAGGAAATGAAGACGAGGATGAAACAAACACCCACCGTTGATAAGTTTTGGCAAATCAAAAACATCAGCGAAGAGGAAGGGGAATTGATTCTTTACGGTCCCATCGCCTCGACAAAACCATGGTGGAGTGACGGAGCCGAGGGGATTTATCCGAAACAGTTTGCAGAAGATCTGAAGGCGCTCGGGACCATCAAGAAGTTAACGGTTCGCCTGAACTCAAGCGGTGGCGACGTGTTTGCAGCGAACGCGATTTACACCCAGCTGAAGAGCCACGCAGCAAACGTCACGGTCATCATCGACGGCGTGGCCGCGAGTGCAGCGACGATCATTGCCATGGCGGGTGACACCATCAAAGCTCCATCCAATGCCCTGCTGATGATTCACGACCCGATGTTCGTCTTGTACGGCTATTACAACACGAAGGACATGGAGAAGATGTCGAGCGTACTGGATACAGTTAAGGAAAGCATCCTGAACGCTTACGTCAACAAAACTGGCCGGGATCGGGCAGAGCTGTCCGAAATGATGAGCAATGAAACGTGGATGACGGCCGAGGAGGCTAAGGAAGAAGGGTTTGTCGATGAAATTATGTTTGACGAAGATGTAGAGGCGACCGCAACCAATGATGGTCGCTTTCTTGTTGTCAATTCCATTGCACATGACCTGAGCTTTTTCCAATCGCGTCCGATGCCAACCAAACGTGCACCATTGAGTACCTCATCCCACATACCGGCAGTGCCAAAAATTGAAAACGCCAAACCAAAGGAGGAACTACAGTTGGAAATCAAAAATCTGGATGACTTGAAAAAACGCTTTCCAGACCTTTGCAACCAATTGGAAGAGGAGGCTCAAACGAAAGAGCGTGAGCGTATAAAAGCAATCGATGAAATCTCAGCGACAATCGATAGCTCTCTGGTGGCAAAGGCCAAATACGAAACCCCCATGACTGCACAAAACTTGGCGTTCGAAGCCCTGAAAGCCGATGCGGCAAAAGGGCGGCAATACAACGAAAGCCGCGAAGAAGAACTGAAGAACGCTTGCGTTGATGACGTTGGTACGAAACCTTTGGAAAACACCCCGAAGGAAGTAGAAAACGCAATATTGGATGTCATCGCTGCTGCGGCTAACCAAAAACGAAACAAGGAGGCTGGACGCTAATGGACAACCTGTACACCCAACAAGCTGATTCGGTTTCTTATGACAACCTTTTCAGTATGCCGAGTGTAGACATTCAAATCAAATCCGTCACTTTGAAATCCGGACAGGGCGTTCTGAAACGTGGTACCGTGCTTGGTATTATTACTGCTTCAGGGTTGGCCGTAAAGGTGGATAGCGGTCAAACGGACGGTAGCCAAACGTCAAATTGCATCTTGACGGACGATGTCGATACTACGTCTGGAAACGTAGTTGCGACAGCTTACAGCGCTGGAACATTCAACCGTTCTGCCCTGATCTTTGGCGGCACAGATACGGCGGCCATACATGAGACGAGACTTCGTGAGCTTGGCATCTTCCTGAAAGACAATATTCCTTACTAAGCAAAGGGGGATTTATCGTGAACCTGAACATTTACCGTACACAAACGCTTCTGGCGGCTATTCAAAAAATGCTGCCATTGAACACCTTTTTCCGCAAAACATTCTTCCCTGGCTTCCAAACCTTTGTGACGGAAGAAGTTCTGCTGGATTTCAAAAAGGGCAAACGAAAAATGGCTCCGTTCGTAGCGCCCCGCGTTGGAGGTATTACCATGGATCGTCAAGGGTACCGTACAGACAAATACGCTGCGCCAAAGATTGCTCCGCAGCGACAAATTACCGTTGACGATTTGGTCATTCGCGGGATGGGAGAGAATATTTTTAGTCAACGAACACCAGAAGCTCGACAAGCAGAACTTCTTGGTCGCGATATGAACGAACTTGATGAGATGATCACCCGCCGGGAAGAGTGGATGATCCGCGAGTTGCTGATCAATGGCAAAATCACCATGAAGGGATATATCGACAGGAACAACACCAACTACGTTGAGCAAACCTTGGATTACGGTTTCACCAACAAAGAAATCCTTTCTGGTGCCGCACTCTGGGATGCAGGAACATCCACGAAACTTGCTGATCTCAAACGGTGGAGACTGGAAGTTATTCAAAAATCCGGACGAGCTCCAACGATGGTCATCTTTGGGCAGGATGCTGCTGATGAATTCTTGAAGGATGCAGACGTGCAAGAGAAACTGAAACAGTTTAACTCGAACTTAATCACGCTGAATCCGGTGGTTAAGGACGACGCCCTGACGTTTATAGGCCGTCTGAATGAACTGGGTCTGGACTTATATACGTATAACGATTGGTACTTGGATGACGACGGCACCGAGTACCCGATGATTCCTAATGATCACGTAATCTTGGCGCGTCCGAATATGGGTGAATTCCTGTATGGGGCTGTTACCCAACTTGATGGAGGCCAATTTGTTACCTACGAAGGAACACGGATCCCGAAATCGTGGGCCGACGATGAAAACGAACAACGCCTGCTGCGGATTAGTAGTCGACCGGTTCCAAAACCGGAAGATGTAGACGACTGGTTCGTCGCCAAAGTTCTGTAACGGGGTGAACGAATATGGCGGTAGTCGTTAAGAAATTTAGAGTAAACACCGGGCATGGCATTTACTTGCCCGGTGAACTCATTTCGGACCTTGATGAGAAAACCGAGAAGCAGCTGGTCGATGCCGGTCATTGTGAGTTTGTGCAAGGGCATGCGGTAGCACCAGGAAATACCCAACCGGCTCCTGTCAAAGCCGATCTCCTCACTATTGAGCAATTTACGGCACTAAAAGCATCCGAACAGAAAACAATCCTCCAAAGATTCGGGATAGAGTCTGGTTCCAACGAAGAACAACGCGTCCAACAGTACACGCAGTGGTATGAGCAACAAGCAAGCGGCGGTGAAGCGGACGAAAATGGTCCGAATACCGGCATGTCGGTATGAGTTTCAAGGATGAGATCCAAAAAGACCTCGGCGTATTCATCAACATGGATGAGTTTGCCGAGGTCCATAACGTCAACGGCCAAGACATTCCGGTGTTGATTGACGCGGACCTGTTGAAAGGTAGGCAGCGCATGCCTGCAGATTTGTACCACGCGGCTGCTGGGGTGTTCATTGAACAAATAACGGTGTATGCTCGCTTGTCTGATCTGGGCGAGCGCCCCGTTATAGGGCAACGCCTATACCTGGACGATGAATTGTACCTTGTCGCCAACTGCAATGAGCAGATGGGGATTCTGGAAATCACCCTGGAGGCGAATCGGTCATGATTGAACTAAACGTCGAGCAGATTGACCAGGCAGAACGCATGCTGGGGCATATTCCTGGAGCAGCGCCGAAGGCCATGGCGAATGCCATTAACCGTGCGGCAGATTCGGCGAGAACCGAAGCAGCAAGAAAAGTCAGGGAGACTTACTACATCACCCACAAGGATGTCATCAACACCATCAAAATCTATCGGGCGACGTCTTCCGATCCCTCTGCGATGGTATTGTCTCGCGGGTCGGTAATGGCTCTACCGAAATTCCGTGTCACACCGAAACGACCGCAACCGAAACGAAAGGCTGCGGTCGTTGTTCGTGTGAAACGTGGTGAGGGTGGCCCGATCAAAAAGGCGTTTGTGGCGAGGATGAAAAGCGGACACATCGGCGTGTTCAAACGCGCAGGCAAGTCCCGTTTCCCAATTGACCAGATGTACGGTCCTTCCGTTCCTCAGATGCTGGGGGCCCCGAGGGTGTCCGCGTGGGTGGAAGAAAAAGCTGCCGATCGGTTAGATCAACGTCTCGATCATGAAATAAAACGGATTCTGGAGGCCAAAGAATGACGCCAAATCTTTTGGTGGACGAACTGATCAAGTTCATCGAACCGGTTGTCGCCAATTTTGACCTTGAGTCGAATGTGAAGGGGATCAGAAAGTCTCCACAGGTGATTGGTGGCTATCTGGAAGAGAAGAAGCCACAGCAAAGGCAGGAGACGCCGGATTTCCCTTATGTGATCGTTCGATACCTGGAAGATGATGACACCGACGAAAGCAACATTGCCAGCGTGCGGATCATCGCCGGCACATACAGCGAGGATGAGCAAAACGGCTGGCGTGATTGCATGAACGTTGTCACTCGTATCAAACAAGCCTTGCTGGAACAACCGATCATCGGGGAAAGATTTCGTGTCCAAAAGCCGATGAAAACACAGCTTCCAGAGGAGCAGCCCTTCCCTGAATGGATGGCGCTTTTGACTGTGCAGGTTGTGATTCCGCAAACGGAAGAAGAAGGAGGCTACCTGAAAGATGTCTTCGGTTAAAAAAACGAGTAAGAAACCAACAGCAGAACAAGCCGGGTCGCTCATTTACTGCGGACCAAACCTGCCGAATGGCCTGCTGAATCAGTTCACGGTGTACCGTGGTGGCTTGCCAAAACACCTTGAGCAGAAATTTGAAGACTGCCCTGCTGCAAAGCAGTTGTTTGTGCCGGTTGAATCCCTTTCGGAAACCTTGCAGGCCATCAACACTGCGGGATCAGCGGAAAGTGTTTGGTACAACGAAGTGAAAAAGCACTTTTATGGAGGTGTTAAGTAGTGACCTATCAACATGGTGCATCCGTTAATGAGGTTCCTACCTCAGTCCTTCCTCCTGTCAAAACGAGCGCCGGACTCCCCGTTGTCTTTGGTACAGCGCCAATCAACCTAGCGGAGACACAGGACAATGTGAACAAACCAGTCCTGGTCTACACATACCAAGAGGCGGTGAAAGCACTCGGCTACTCTGATGATTGGGAGAGCTTCACACTTTGCGAGTTTATGAAGTCGCACTTCCGACTGTTCAAAATAGCTCCGGTGGTGTTCGTGAACGTGCTGGACCCGGAGACAGATAAAAATACCGTTACCGACAGCGTCATTCCTTTGACCAACAAGGTCGCAAAGATCACTCAGCAGGGTGTTCTTCTGAATACGCTGGTGGTGAAACTCGATTCTGCCGGACAGCCATTGACTAAGGGTACCGACTATACCGCGTCTTTTGATGATTCGGGCAACGTGATCATTACAGCGCTAACTGGCGGCGCGATCCCAGGCGGTCAGGCCAACTTGACTGTCACCTATGATCATCTTGACCCGTCTGACGTCACCAGCGCAGATATTATCGGCGGTGTGGACGGAACGACCGGGAAAGCTACAGGATTGGAACTCATCAATCAGGTGTTCCCACTATTCCGTCTTGTGCCCGGTCAAATCTTAGCGCCAGGGTGGAGCCATAACCCTGCAGTCGCAGCCGTGATGAAAGCCAAAGCAGGTAACATCAACGGTCTGTTCAAAGCGATCGCCGTCACCGATGCAGATTCTTCTGCAGCGGATCTTTACACAGATGTTCCTTCGTGGAAAAACACAAACAACTACACCGATTCTCTGCAAGTCGTCTGCTGGCCAAAGGTTCCTCTTGGTGAGGAAATTTATCACCTGTCTACGCAGTTTGCAGGTGTAACGTGCAAAACGGACGCAGAAAACGATGACATTCCATTTGTAAGCCCGTCCAATAAAAGCCTGCAAGCGACCGGGGCAGTAAACGGAGCAGAGGAAGAGGTTTCTCTGGGGCCAGATCAGGCCAATTATCTGAATGGCGAAGGCATCGTAACAGCGCTGAATCATATTGGCGGTTGGAAGCTTTGGGGGAACCGGACAGCAGCATATCCGGGCAATACGGACGTGAAGGACTCCTTCATCCCTGTGCGTCGGATGTTCAACTGGATCGGTAACACCATCATCCTTACCTATTGGCAATACGTCGACAATCCAACGAACAAGCGACTGATCGATACAGTCGTCGACAGTTTGAACATCTGGCTGAATGGGTTGACAGCAAGGGGAGCTCTCCTGGGCGGTCGCGTCGAATTCCGCCAAGAGGAAAACCCTGTAAGCGAACTCTTGAATGGTAAGGTTCGTTTCCATGTTTATCTGACACCGCCGGTACCAGCTGAAGACATGGAATTCACTCTTGAGTTCGACGTCAACTACCTCAGCACACTGTTTGCTGCCTAATAACGGAGGTGAATGAAGGATGAACAAAATTCCCGAAAGACTGAATGACTTCAGGGCTTATCGTGATGGAACAAATGACCTGTTGGGCGTGGTAGAGGTTACGCTACCTGCCCTCCAGGCTTTGACCGAAACGGTCAGCGGAGCAGGCATTGCCGGTGAGTTCGAATCTCCAACTCTCGGCCAGTTCCAAAGCATGAAGGTCGGGCTGAACTGGCGGACAGTCACAAGCGATCAAGTGAAACTGTCTCGACAACAGGCGCAGCGACTTGATCTGCGTGGGGCCAACCAAATCTACGACGCTGCGACCGGAAAGTATTCCATCAAACCGATTCGCGTTGTGGTACAAGGCCCTCCGACAAACAACGAGCTCGGAAAGCTGGCGAAGAACTCGACCTCGGACGGCTCAACGGAAATTGAGGTTCTGTACCTGAAGATCCAAATTGAAGACAAAACGGTGGTTGAGATCGATAAGCTCAACTACATCTGCATCATTGACGGCGTCGATTATCTGAAAGAAACACGAAAAGCCCTGGGGCTGTAGGAGGATTGTCATGGAGATTACTCTTCACAAACCGATTGAGAAAGACGGACAAACCATCGGGAAAGTCACGCTGAATCTTGAAACGTTAAAAGGCCGCCACCTGGTAGAAGCCGAACAAGAAGCACGTCTCCGAGGCAATGTGAGTGTGAATCCCCTTTACACGGAAGAAGGAAAGGCACTGGTTGCAGCAAAAGCCTCTGGCCTGATTGTCGATGACATTCTGGATCTCGCTGCTCCGGATTTCATGCGCATTACTACAGAGGTAAACATTTTTTTGCACGGAATGGGCTTACCCATGACGACGCCATCCGAGAGTTCCGAAAAGCAGTCCTAAAAATGGCAAGTAGCACTACCACCTCAGTCGAGTTTTGGTTAAACCAACCACTGTTCGAACTGAAAGAGTGGGTGTTGGCGGCATCTGAACTTTGGCCGAAAGGAGACGAGTAAATGGCCCGAAAGGTTTATGAAATCGCTTTTAATATTGCTGGCCGATTGGCAAGGACCTTCACCGGGTCATTTGCTTCGGCCTCCTCTCAACTCCGCACGCTCGGCAATGATGCAAAGAGCCTCAAAGGTGGCCTGCGTACTCTGGAAGAAGAGTACAAAAAAGGCGTGATCTCTGCGCAGGCGTATCAGGCTGCCCACCAACGTATGACAGAGCAACTGGAGAAGACCCTGCAAGTCCAGCAGCGTCTGGCTCAAGTGACCCAAAGGCAAAATGAGCTTCAACAACATGCCTCGCAGATACGGGGGCAGGTTCTGGATACAGCAGTAATGGCAACCCCATTCATCGCTTCTGCCAGGGCTGCCATGCAGTTTGAGACGGCCATGCTCGGCGTAGCCAAGCAGGCTGAGGGTGCGAGGGACGAGGCTGGTAATCTCACATCAGTTTATTATCAAATGCGAAAAGAAATCCAAATGCTGGGCCGAGAGTTGCCAATTGCAAATTACGAATTGGCAAAAATGGTCGAATCCGGTCTGCGTATGAATGTTCCGCGCGACAGAGTCATTCAGTTCACTAGAGAAACAGCAAAAATGGCAACGGCTTTTGAAATGCCAGCAGATGAGATTGGCGATCAGATGGGTAAGATCGCGAACGTGATGCAAATTCCCATCGAGAAGATTGGCGATCTGGGAGACACCATTAACTATCTGGACGACAACTCGGTTTCGAAAGGGAAGGATATTATTGGCGTTCTTCTTCGAACCGGTGGCGTATTAAAACAGGTAAACATGGACGCTGGTCAGGGATCTGCGCTTGCGAGTACCTTCCTCTCCCTGGGTAAGTCTGAGGAAGTGGCTGCCACTGCGACAAATGCGCTAATCAGGGAACTTGCCATTGCGGAGCAGCAACCACAACGATTCCAAGACGCTCTGAAAAAGCTGGGATTGTCCGCAAAGCAAATCAACAAGGGCATGGTCAAAGATGCGCAGGGTACCATCCTGAAGGTGCTTGATGCCATCAACAAACTGCCGAAAGAGCGACAGGCCGAAGTAACAACCGGACTTTTCGGGAAGGAATATGGGGATGACATAGCAGCTTTGTCAGGTGCTGTGAACGAATACCGTCGACAGATCGCTTTGTTGAACGACGCCAAACGCAAAGGCTCCATGAATCGTGAGTTTAATGCCCGGATGCGAACTTCCGAGGCGCAGCTTCAACTAATGAAAAATAGCGCATCAGAGGCAGCCTTCGCTTTAGGCAATATTCTTCTGCCTGGTCTGAATGAAGTATTCGGCGGGGCATCAAAGGTAGCGCAAGCCGCGGCAGCATTTGCCGAGAAGTACCCGACAGCAACGAAGGCCATTGTGATTGGCACAACCGCACTGATCGGTGCCAGAATCGCTTGGCTTGGACTGAAGTTCGCTTGGACTCAGGCGGCGCTAATGGGAAATGAAGTTACCAGACTTTTTGTACGACAAGCAGCTGCGCAGACAACAGCAACCACTGCGACGACGTTGGCTGCGGCGGCTACGCAGCGAATGACGATTGCACAAAGACTCCTGAATCTCACCATGCTGGCTAACCCGATCGGTCTTGTCATTGCCGGGGTGGTTGCACTGGGTGCAGCAGCTTACGTGCTGTACAAGAACTGGGACTCTGCAAGCCAATGGTTTGGCGACTCGATGGTGAAGATCAGTAACATCTTCAAATCCGGCGCGAACAATATCATCCAAGCCACCAACAGGATTATCGAGGGCATCAACAAGCTCACAGGAACATCCTTGCCTATGTTGCAAGAGTTCCAGCTGGACTACTCGGTGCAGGTTCGTCAGATGAACGAAAGAAAGCTAGCGCGTAACTATGGAGTGGATGGCTCCCATGCTAACGGCCTTTCGTATGTACCGTTCAATGGATACGTGGCAGAGCTCCACAAAGGCGAGAGGGTTCTCACCGCACAAGAAAACAGGGAATACAGCGAGGGCTTTTGGAAGACGGCAGGGCAGTCGATGGGTAGCAGTGGTGGAACAGTCATTCAGCTTCACTACAACCCGGTGATTCACGGCGTCAGCAAAGAAGAGATTGAGCCGGTCCTGCAGAGTAACAACGCTTCTCTGATGGATCAGCTGAAGGCGATACAACATCAAGGAAGGCGGGTAGCATATGCCTAAGGAATACATCACCATCCAGGGCGACATGTGGGACGTTATTGCCAAGAAAACCCTTGGCAGTGAGTATTTCATGACAGCACTCATAGAAGCTAATCCACAGCACCGTGAGACCGTCATATTCCCCGCAAATGTTCGCCTCACAATTCCGGAGATCAAGACACAGATCAGCGAATCACTCCCGCCATGGAAAAGTGGTGAGGTAGAATGAACGGAAGAAAAGCATGGCTGCAGGTTAAGTATGAGAACAAAGACATCTCGACGTACCTGCAGCCTTACTTATTGAGCTGGAGTTATACGGATAATCTGAGCGGCCAAGCCGATGACCTGCAGTTGACTCTGGAGGACACCAATCAACTTTGGAGCGGTGCCTGGATGCCCGAAAAAGGGAATGTGATTCAAGGTGTGATCATGCGACAAGATTGGGAGAAGCACGGCATCACCAACACGCTCCCTATCGGTCAGTTTGAAATTGACGAAATCGAGGTCGGCGGGCCTCCATCAGTTGCCACAATCAAGGCCATCTCGGTTCCCGAGTCTTCTTCCCTCCGAGGGGAAAGGAAGAATCGGGCATGGGAAAAAACCTTCCTGTCTGTCATCGCCCGGGACATCGCCAGCAAAGCCAAACTGAAATTGATGTTTCAAACCAGCGAAGACCCCGAGTACGACCGCATTGAGCAAACGGACGAATACGACCTTGCTTTCCTAATGCGCCTCTGCAATGATGCCGGTCTTTGTCTGAAGGTGACGGGAAAACAACTCGTTATCTTTGACGAGGAAGACCTCGAAAAGAAGGCCCCTGTTGCAACGCTGCGCAAAGGTGATCCGATCATCAAGAGTTACCAAGGAAGAACGTCGCTGAATGGGTTGTACAAGGCATGCCGTGTTGAATACTACAATGCACGGAAAAAACAAACGATCAAGTACACCTATACGCCTCCAAAGCCTCCGAAAACAGGCCGCGTCCTTGTCATCAACCAGCGGGTTTCCTCTCAAAAGGAAGCTATCAGATTAGCAAAAAAGAGGCTTCGGCAGGAGAACAAGAATGCCACGGTCTTTTCTATAACCCTGTTGGGTGACACAAGGTTCGTGGCCGGTCTAACCGTGAACCTGAGTGGATTCGGTAAATTTGACGGAAAGTATATCATCACCCAGGCAGCACACGGCCAACAAAGCGGATATGAAACCAAACTTGAGCTACGCAGATGTCTGGAGGGGTATTGATGGACGGAATCATGAGGAATCTGATTCGAGTCGGCTTCGTCTCTTCGGTCAATAGCGCAATCGGCGCAGCAAGGGTTGCCTTTACCGATCGGTCTGACGTCGTTTCCTACGAGTTGCCAGTAATGAAGAAAGCGTGGCCGGTGTCTCCGGGTGAGCAGGTCGTCTGTCTCTTCTCAGCAGTGGGCAATGCGGACGGGTATGTTCTCGGTGCATTTCATACAGAAGATGACCCACCAGCAGCAGGAGGTGGTTGATGTGGGGTAGTCGGAAGTTTTGGAGACGTAATATTTGAGGTGTCGATCAACAAGGTTCGTACATTTAAGGATTTTAACCGGAGTGGTTCAGCACGTTGGGCGAATCACGATGTCCACTTGCAAAAACCGAAGCCCGAATTCTTGGGGCCGGGCCAGGAAGAGATCAGCTTTTCAATTCGACTTGATGCTCAATATGGCGTGAATCCGGAGGCAGAACTGAAACGACTACGGGCAATGCGCGACACCGGGAAGCTCGCGATGCTGATTATCGGCGGCGAGCCGGTCACACAGAACCTATGGTTTATTGAATCATTGGACGAGGGGCACAAAGCCCATACTGGGAACGGGAAGTTGATTACCGCCGAAGTGAAGCTCACACTGAAGGAATATCCAAAACAAGGCGGTGGTAAGAAGTGAACGAGTTCGACGTGACAGGTGATGTAACAGAAATCGATTTTGCTGCCACCGGAACTGCAGAAATTCTTCAAAACGTGCGGACGTTACTAGCTACACCTGAGTTTGCTTGTCCGATGGCACGGGATTTTGCTTGGAACCCCGATGTGGATGCACCTATCCATGTGGCACAGGCGACACTTACTGCCCGATTAGTTGCGGCCCTAAGAGAATACGAACCCCGTGCAGAGGTAGTCCGTGTGACATTTCAGGGGGATGCGCAAAATGGAAAATTAAAGCCGATTGTGAGGATCAGAATTGTGGAAGGAGGGGAAGCATCTTGAGCGATCTTAATTCTTTGCCGGATATCAATTTTGTCGATACGGATCCGAATGCGATTGTCAACGAGATCATCGCTGGTTATGAGGCACTCACAGGAAAAAAGCTGTTTCCGGCTGACCCGGTACGGCTTTTTTTATTGGCGATCGGAAATCTTATCGTGCAACAGCGCGTGCTGATCAACTTATCGGCCAAACAAAACCTGCTGCGGTATGCAACCGATGGATTTCTTGACCACCTTGGCGCGCGGGTGGAAACGCCACGAATTGAAGCAAAGAAATCTCAGGTAACGGTTCGGTTCACGCTATCAACAGTTCGACCGGACGCAGTGACTGTGCCACTTGGAACAAGAGTCAGCCCAGATGGTCAGATTTTCTTTGCGACAATCGAGCCCACGGCAATCCCCTCCGGCGCTCTTTATGCTGACGTGCTGTGTGAATGCACCCAGGCGGGAGAAATCGGCAATGGATTTTTGCCTGGACAAATCAATATCATCGTCGATCCGTTTCAATGGCTGGCCAGTGTGTCGAACACCACAGAGAGTACAGGCGGCGCAGAAATGGAGTCCGACGAACAGTACCGTCAACGCATTTATCTCGCTCCCGAATCTTTTTCTGTAGCGGGTCCGGATGGGGCATATGAATTCTGGGCGAAAACAGCCGATACGAACATTATTGACGTGGCCGTGTCTTCGCCAAGTGCCGGTACGGTGGAAATTCGCCCGTTGATGAAAGACGGAGCATTGCCGACGCAAACGGTTCTTGATGCCGTTCTTGAGAAGTGTAGTGACAAAAAAGTGCGACCTCTTACCGATCAGGTCACCGTGTTAGCCCCTGCCCAGGTGACATACAACATCGATTTCACTTACTGGATCGGGAAAGAAAACGAAAGCAATGCGGCATCGATCCAAGCAGCTGTGAATACTTCTGTGGCTGATTACCAGGTATGGCAGCGTTCAAAATTAGGTCGTGACATCAATCCATCGGAACTAACCCGGCGGCTGCTGAATGCTGGCGCAAAGCGAGTGCAGATTACGTCACCGGCGTTTACTGCTCTCACCAGGACGCAGGTGGCGAAGGAAGGCACGGTGACCGTCGCTTACGGAGGCGTAGAGGATGCGTGATATACACAACATCTCCCTAGTGGAGTTGCTTCCCCCTAGTTTGCTTGCAGATGAAAAAGTGAAAGCTGCAGCTCAAGCCATCGACAGCGAATTGAAAAAGGTAACAGAAGCAATAGCCAAATTGACACTTCTCTACTCAGTGGACGATCTGGAGGATGCCTGGCTGGACGAACTGGCCTGGTCTCTGCATGTTGACTTCTACGATGTCACACTTCCCATCGAGCAGAAAAGAGAGCTGGTCAAAAACTCGGATGCCTGGCACCGGCGAAAAGGGACGCCTTCTGCGGTAGAAGAGTTGGTGTCCACGATCTTTGGAGATGGTGAGGTAGAGGAATGGTATGACTATGGTGGTCAACCGTATCATTTCCGAGTGGTCACAAACAACTTCGCTGCGACAAATGAGCAAGCAGAAGAGTTCACAAAAGCAGTCAATTCTGTCAAGAATGCACGATCGTGGCTCGAAACAATCATCCTGCGGGCGGGCGATGAACTGAACCTTTACTACGGAAACGTTCTGCATATGGGTGAATTCATGACAGTGGAACAGGTGGTGTAATAGAGTGGGAGCTTTCGGTGGACTTCAAATAACCAATAAAGGACGTGCCTTACAGGCGAAAGCTCAGACAGGTGCGCAGTTAAATTTCAATCGAATTGCTGTCGGGGACGGCAACTTGAGCGGCCAAATCATCGCCGACCTGAATGGATTGATCAGCGAGAAAAAATCACTCGCTATCACCAAGCTGAAAACCCAACCAGGCGGCAAGGCGGTTGTTGGGGCGATTCTTTCCAATGAGGACGTGACAATCGGTTTTTATTTCCGTGAGATCGGTGTATTTGCCGAGGATCCAGACATCGGAGAGATTTTATACTGCTATGGGAACGCCGGGGCAAGCGCCGAGTACATCCCAGCTGGTGGTGGGCCGGACATCATCGAGAAGCATATCGATGTGGTCACGATTGTAGGAACTGCGTCGAATATCACTGCCACAATTGAACAGTCTCTTGTATTTGTAACGACGCAAGAATTGGATGACCACAAAACAGCTGCCGTCCTGGATCATCCTGATGGTAGTGTCACCAATGCCAAGCTGGCTCCTGATTCTGTCACTGCTGACAAGATCGCCGCAGGGGCAGTAGGCACAACTGAATTGGCAAACAATGCGGCAACGGATACCATTATCGGCAACCGCACTATTGACCAAGCAACACCAACTGCCTACTCGAACACAGGGACGCTGACACAAATTCTTTCTTGGTTCGCCAAGGTAATCAAGGGCATCACCGGAAAAGCAAACTGGTATGATGCGCCCACAAAGACGTTGGAGCAGTTGAATACTGAAAAGGCCAATCTTTCGAGCGCAAACTTTACTGTGTTACAAGTCGGGGGAAACAGTGTGTTACACACTGGAAATCACAACAGCACAGGCGACCCGCATACGCAGTACCTCCAAAAAACCGGGGGCACTCTTTCTGGTGGCCTGGTAATGGGCGATAATATCATTTCAGGCATCAAAGACATCCGACTCACAAACGGAACGAGACTTTCTGAAACAGCAGGGCAACGGACGGCATTGAACGCGGAGAGTGACCGTTTTGACGTAATTTCAGAAAGTGGGACGTATTATGTTTTGTCTGCAAAAATGGGTACAGCTTCCTTAGAGTTTATGCGCTTCGACTTGTTGGGAGCGAATAAGGTTGTACGTAGTGGCAAGGATGCTAACGGGAAATTTACGCAAGTGGACTACTATCGTGCAGATGGAACAACACGTTTTCAGCGCACTGTTTTGAGCGGAACACCGGATACCAACGGGAATTATCCCACGCTTACCATTACCAGATACGCAGATGATGGGGTTACGGTAGCAAATACACTTGTGTATACCATAACCTATGATGCTGATGGAGACTATACACAGATTACGTAAGAAGGGAGGTGGTAACTATGGATATGGATTCGCTTTTAAGAGCACATGGGGTGGGAGTCGGGAAAAAGATTCAGCCTTCGATCATCCCGATTTTTTCCGGCTTTAACGGTAGTACTGACTCGAACTTGCGGGAAATTGTATCAAAGAGTGACCGTACTGTTTTTGGTATGGCGACTATTAGTTCTGCTCAAAAACTATGCGGATTCGCCCCTATCTCTCAAAAGCTATTCGAAAACACTGTGGGCGCCAATCAGCATTCTTTAATGCTATCACCTGACGAAACAAAGTTATTCATATATTACCGGGACGGAAGTAATAATACGTTTTTGGGACAGGTGAACATGACAACCGGCGCACTTACCCGAACCGATTCTATCGGGGCGATCGACCAACATTTTATTGTGCTGGTCGATGAAAGTTACGACGTTTATCTGTTTAACCATGCTAATAGACAATTAATTAAGCGTACGAGGGATGGTAACGGGTTCTACACAGCAAACGCATGGGTGGTTACATTGGCTGGTTCTAATGCTAGTTTGATGTGGCATCACCTGGTTCGTTTTTCTGATGGGACATTCGCACTCCCCATTTTTGATTCTGGTACGAGCAGAGTGACTATGAATTATATTAGTGCGGCAGGCGCGTTAACAGGCCAGCCTAGCCCGTCATTTGCTACAACGGGAGCTGTCGGACATTGTATTCCAGACCCTTCTGACAAGAGTTTTTATTGTATCGACAACAGTACGCGGGAACTGGTCAAGGTGAATTCCAGTGGCGGTACTGTCTGGCGTTGTAACTTCGGGGGGGCATCGCAGACCGGATACGCCTTTATCGGCGTAAGAAAAGGACATGTCTACCTGTGGGTAAACAACACCAACGGTCACAACAAAATCATAAAGGTAAATACTAGCAGTGGCGGTATAGTGCATACAATGGCCGCTATTACCACCGTAGGGGGAACCGCAGACGTTAACGCGGCAAAAAACCATAATCCGTTAATTACGAAAATCATGCCATTATACAGTCAGCCGTTTTTAGGCTGGATACAAGACTAAAGGGGGGTTAATAGTGTCAAACATTTTTGTAACTATCGGCAAGGTAATCGCGCCCGGTAAAGCAGAGTTAGAGCGAATACACTATAGTCCCGACCGACTGAGCGAAGAAGAAAAGGCGGAGGGGTTCCTTATCGAAGGTATCCCCGACCCCGAGCGAATCGAAGGGAAAACGGCTATGCGGTACATCCATCCAGATACACTGGAAATTTTTTATGAATACGTAGACACGCCACCGACAGAAGAAGAAATACTCAAGCGAGATATTGAGCAACTAAAGCAACAATTGAGTGCTGAACAAGCTTCTAAAGCGGACCTGCAAAACCAAATCATAACCATGCAGGAAACCATTAACTTCCTGCTCGGCATATAAAGTGGTCTTGAAAGGGGGAATGCTTTATGGCAAGCAGGCTGTTCAACTATTTTCTGATGTGCCGGATTAACGGTACAGTCACAGAGCAGCAACTGGATACCGCAGTTGCAAAAGGGTATATCACACAAGAGGAAAAAGAAAACATCGTGGCAACACCGCGATAGGACGGTCTTTTCTCAAAACGAGAGAGGGCGTTTTTTCATGGGGAGCTGCGTCTCCCCTTCATTTTTGCCCCAAGGAGGGAAGATGAGTGAGTATCAAAAGCACGTTAGTTACAGCAGCGATCGGATCAAGTGAAAAAGAAACTGCAGTTGGTGGAGCTGTCGCTATTGTCGGCGCTACAATAAGCACATTTCTCGGCGGGTGGGATGCCCCCCTGAAGCTTCTCATTTTCTGCATGATCGTCGACTACGCAACCGGCTTTCTTGGTGCTGTCAAAAGAAATAAGGTCAACAGCGACGTGATGTTTTGGGGTGGAATCCGCAAGATCGTTGTTCTGGTCGTCATCGGTTTGGCTGTACTTTGCGATCAGATGGTAGGGAATGAGACGCCGGTATTTAGAACCTTGGCATTATATTTTTACATTGGCCGTGAAGGATTGAGCATCGTTGAAAACTTAGGCGTTCTGGGCGTGCCGATGCCGGCGTTTTTCAAACAGATGATGGAGCAGTTACAAGAGAAAGGGGCAGCAAAGTAACATGGCAAAACGGATCGTATTGATCGACCCCGGCCACGGCGCCGAGACACCGGGCAAACGCTCCCCGGACGGATTGCTCCGGGAGTATGAATTTAACCGGGACGTTGCCCGACGACTGCAAAAGAAGCTACAGGCATCCGGGATCGACGCCCGCCTGACGGTAACCGACGACACGGACATGCCGCTGATCAAACGTACCAACCTAGCACGGGAGTTAAAGCGGCGGGGATATGACGTCCTGCTCGTCTCCATCCACGCCAATGCAGCAGGGAGCGGATGGGGGCCTGCACACGGCATCGAGACTTTTACCAATGACCAGGCGCAGCAGCTTGCAGATATCCTTCAGCAGAAGCTCGTTGAGTTGACGGGGCTTTCTAATCGTGGCGTGAAGCGGGCAGACCTCCACATTACCCGGGAGAGTGGCCGACACGGTATCCCAGGAATTCTTACAGAGTTGGGATTCATGACTAACCGAGACGAGTGCTCACTACTTAAAACGTCGGACTACCGAGAAAAGTGCGCAACCGCTCTGGCTGTCACCATCTGCGAGTACTGGGGCGTAATTTTTCACGAATCCACAGACAATTCACAAAAAGAGCAGGTGAATGTGGATAACTCTTGTGCTATCGAAGTAAACGGAAAAATCTTGGCCGTCCGTGGAATCCTTAGCGACGGGAAGTCGTTTCTGCCGGTCCGTGCGGTGGCGGAGGCTGTAGGGAAGGGAGCGGTCGTCGGCTGGCATGACGCCAGCAAGACCGTGACACTCAATGGAAAGGCGTTGGCCAGCCTGAAGATTATTGGTGGGACCGGTTACGCCTGGTCACAGGAGATCGCCGCAGCACTAGGCCTGATGGTGGAGTGGGACGGGGAAACGAAAACCGTGAAGCTGAAAGGATGTGTGTAGTATGTTGTTGGATCAAATAACGGTGTTTATGCAGGAGTGGGGCCTGGTAATCGCCCTGCTTGTTTGCGTTGCCCTCGCTATGGCTGCAGACTTGTTCCCAAAGCTGGGGCGATTCATGCGGGAGGTCGAACAACGATATCCGCACGCTGTTGACTTTCTGTTCAACCGAGAGCGGTACGTCATAGACTGTTACGACCGGCTACCAGTACGGATAAAAGCGGGATTCGCGCTGATCGGCGGTAAAGTCGCGTGGGCATGGCTGGTGACTTGGATGTATCGTTATCTGCGAAGTAGACTGAAAAAGGTGTGACAATAAACGACGCCCTCCTTCGGTGACCCGGAGGAGGGTTTTTTCGTTTTAATCAGTCGAGTTGACTGTATTACAAATTAGTCGCATTGATTTTATTCGTACATAATCATTGAATAACAGTTGATAATATAATATTATGTAGGTGTACGAAAAATAGCGTTTGTAAGGGGAATCATGCGATGAGCATAGAATCATACATTCCAAAGCTTGTGCGAGCGAGTCTCGATAACGATCATCGGACAGTTAGATCCATTTGCACCCGTCTGATAAGACGATTAAAGGACAGTCACCCTGACGTTGCAAAGGAAATTGCTGATGCACTGGCTTATCACGGAATCGGAGCGAACACTTTAAGGTCAGTTGGGATTGACGGAGGACCGCTTGATGCTGAATCAAGGAAATCATTAGCAGTTGTTGAGGAGCCGGTAGATGTAAATAAGCCAGTATTATCTGTTAAAGTCGAAAGGTTGATTGATGACTTTATCGCTGAAAGGGAGCAAGCGCCTAAGCTTATCGCAGCTGGTTTAAATCCGCCTTCTTCCATACTTCTTTATGGTCCCCCAGGGGTCGGTAAGACATACTTAGCAAATTACCTGTCTGGAGTGTTTAAACTCAAATTTGTCACCCTAGACCTAGCGACATCTATTTCGAGTTATCTCGGTAAGACAGGTCAAAACATAAAAAGCGTAATCGACTATGCCAGACAAGAACCGTCATTACTATTCCTCGATGAATTTGATGCTGTGGCAAAGAAAAGAGATGACATGTCAGATCTTGGAGAATTAAAAAGGATTGTTAATGTACTTCTTAAAGAACTTGAAGACTGGCCTTCTCATTCAATTCTGATGGCGGCAACAAATCACCCAGAGTTGCTTGACCGTGCAATTTGGAGAAGATTTGATAGGACAATCGAGTTAGAATTACCAGGTGAAAATGAACGATTGCAATTGTTACAAGAACAATTTCAGGATGTAAATGATGATCGCACAAAAAATCTGTTATTAATATTAGCTAATTTAACCGAAGGATTGTCTTGTGCTGACGTTTGTAAGCTTTCGGAACGTGCTAGACGGAAGGCTATCATCTCAAACGAAGATCTTACTCGGATTATTTTTCAAGAATTGGCGTCATTCACAGATAAAAGGGAAACAATTTTTTATAAGAAATTCTCGAAGGTAGCGAGGGACTGTTTTCAACTTTCTGTACGTGAATTAGCTGATTGGTTAGGGAAACCACCGTCGACTGTTCAATATTATCTAAAAGACAAGGACGAAAAGGAGCGGAATAAGTGATGGACGGATTTTTGCCAATTCTCGGTAATGGTGAACATTATGTAACACCCGACAAACCTAGACAGGGTCCACCTATTGAACAAAAAAACCTGCCTACATTTGAAGAGTCGAGGAACAAATTTCTCAACGGTATCAAAGAAATCAAGCAGGTTATCAGCTCGGTTGATGTTCCATACCGAGTAAACGAAGTTGTATTAAACCTGAAAATGCTACCGGGATATACCGCAAAGTCCTTCCATCCTAACACTTTGATTCGCCACGCAGGAGCTACCGATGTAGGGTCAAAAAAATGGGTCTCTACAGTTCTCGATAAAAACAATCAACCAAAAGAAGTAATTGGAAAGCAAGTTTTTCTTAGGATGTCGGATGACTCCCTCAAATATTTTGAAAGACAGCTTAATCAAAAGGAGGGACTACTGCCTAAAGGATTTGTAGATGAAGCAAGACTTATTGAGGACTTTTTCTTCGGTGATAATACAGAGTTACTTAATAGTTTTGGTGACGATTGGGAGTCCGGGAGAGTTGAACTCGTCTTGCATCCTTTCGGCGATTTAGAAGATGAGGTAATTGAAAAGTTCACTTCGTTGTATGAAAGGTTTGGGGGAAACCCAGAAAAGTTTAAATGGAGAAGTTATAATCCTGGACCTCTATTTATGAGCATGTATGTGGATCGGCAACTACTTCAAAATATCCTTGTTTTTAACCCGATCAGGACTGCTCATCCACTTCGATTTAGAGGAATACCGAAAGTTAGCCGGAGTCTTACTAACATTCCAATGCCGAATACACCGGTCGATGGCCTTAAATCATCAATCATCGTGGGTATGTTCGATGGTGGAGTAGATGACAGAAATTCATACTTTCAATCCTTTGTAAAGAACCAAGACGCTGTCGCCAGCGATGAAGATACTGAATTTATGAAGCATGGGAACGCAGTTGCGGGAAGCCTTTTATATGGCAATTTACAAAAATATAAGTCGAGTCAAGCATTACCTACACCAGCAGTTTCTGTCGAAAGTTTTCGGGTTTTTCCATTATCTGATCCTACTGACCCTGATCTTTACGAAGTAATTGATGCAATTGAGGAACATGTTCCAAAAAGAGAAGATATCAAGGTGTTTAATTTATCAATTGGACCAGAAGGTGCCATTGAGGATGATTACATCTCAAGGTTCACTTATGTAATTGACAGGCTAACTGGTAAAGGTGAAAGACTCTTTGTGGTGGCAGTTGGAAATGATGGCGATCATCCTGACGAGGAAGAACGGAGAATTCAGGCTCCTTCCGATACCATCAATAACTTAGCGGTAGGTGCCTATACTTTTGATTCTCCTAGCGAAATCGTTAGAGCTCCCTATAGTTCAATAGGAGAAGGAAGAGAAGGGTGTAAAGTAAAACCAGATGTGGTTGCGTTCGGAGGATGCGAACAAAATCCATTTCATCTAGTAGGTTATGATGGGGTTAATAGAATGTTCGATGCTGGGACAAGCTTTGCCGCACCCTTAGTAGCTTCTAAAGCGGCGGAAATTATTGGGAGATGTGGTGTTGCCAGCCCGCTTGTTGCTAGAGCATTACTCATTCACAGCGCAAACCACCCGAATAAGAAATACGATAAATACTTGGGGTATGGTGTTGTACCAGAAACTGTTGAAGAGATATTGGGTTGTGCTCCAAACAAAGTGACGGTTTTGTATAAGCAACAAATGCTTCCTAAGCAGTATTCAAAGCTCCAGGTTCCGGTGGTAAAAGGGCTTGATTATAAAGGTCGTGTCGATATAAGGTGGACAATTGCAATTGCAACTACACCGAATGGTATTCACACTGAGGATTATACGACAAACTGCATCGAAGACACATTCTATCCGAATGTAAATACCTATGTTTTCAAAGCGCCGAAAGGTGTTACAACTGGGAAAAAATCAGCTAAGCTCAATATTGTAACGCAAGAGAAAGAAGTTCAAGCACTGTTAGATCAAGGATGGGTACGTAATAATTATCCATGGACAAAATCGGGTAATCAGTATCAAAAAGAGCAGCAAAGAAGAGCAAATTTCAAGTGGGATGCGGTTGTGAAACGGGATGTCTCATCATTTAAATATAGTGAACTTGATTCTCCTTATCTTGTACTACATGCGATGGATCGAAATGTTCAGAATAACGGTGATTTTTTCCATTATGCGATTGTTGTAACTGTTCATTATAAGGATTATCAGGGCAATGCTTACGATGAAACTTTACGCGAATACAACAAATTACAGATGGTCCAAGTAAAGGCCAGAAACGAAATCCTTATTCAGTAGTTCGGAAGCCCCTCGTCAAAAGAGGGGTTTTTTGTTTGCATGTTCGCATGTTGTTCGCATATAATAAGGGAACGGACGTTCTTATTTTTGAAAGGGTGAGCGACATGCTGCACGATTTACAGAGGTATTTAGCTGCCGGACAGCTCGTTGATGTCATCTATCTGGATCGTTTCGGACAGACGAGTAAGCGAACGCTCCGCTTGCGAGCAATCGAGGGGAATCGGATAAAAGCATTTTGCTTGGAAAGGCGTGCTCCCCGTATTTTCGCTATCGATAACATTCTTGCTATATATCCTGCAGATCAAAAGAAGGGGGCATAAGCATGCAACGAGTAACTGAAAGACAGCAATCCATTTTGGCAGCAATCATGGAGTATACCGAAAAAAATAAATACGCACCAAGTATTCGTGAGCTGTGCGAGATGGTCGGCCTGCGATCATCAAGTTCGATGCACCGGCACCTCGAAAACCTAAAGCTGCTTGGCTTGATCACCTGGGAGCCGTCTTTTCCGCGAACCATCAAGGTTGTAGAGGATGAGGACGTTGCTGTCTGATATTGAAAGAAAGGTTCTACGTATAATCGCGAATTTTTCAGCTGGCCGCCGGCGGTTGCCGACTGTCGATGAACTATGTGTGAAAACGGGGCGATCCCGCGGGGGCGTTATGGAAGTCTTAGACTTACTCGCCCGAGAAGAATATATTGAATGGGATCGCATGAGACCGGATGAGATAACACTCCTGGAGGCATGGGAAAGGAAGGATACATTCAGATGGCAAGCAAAATAGAAAACATATTTGCCGCAAGTCGATTCGTTTTGCCTGAGCAAAGGGAGTTGTACTTGCAGCTCAAGGAGGATCAGAAACTTTCGCCGCAACCAACGCTTGAAGAAGATGAGCTGGCGAACTTCCACTATCTCATAAGGGACTCGGCGCGGGAGGATTACGCAGTAACCGTGACATGGTGGAAACCGGTAAAGGAGAATCTGGGTACCTTCTGTAGCATGTGGGGCGTGATCAAGTGGATTGACCAGAATTCACGCAAAATCAAGCTTGCCAATGATGAGAGTATCCAATGGATTGACCTGGACAAAATTACTGGGGTTAGAGCATAGATATGAAAAAAAGCGCCGGACGTTAATTGTCCGACCTCTTTTGAAAATCAAATGTGGGTATAATAAAATGTGAAATCGGGAATCATAAGTAATTTGGGTAGATCATCAAGAGTTATACCAGTACACATCGCGACGATATATACATAAAGGCCCCGGGTTAAATCGGGAACCTCGGAATGACCTCAATTTCAAACT
>NZ_JBIYSM020000036.1:0-48038 GCF_044759095.2 Brevibacillus soli | reverse complement strand
CATAACCTCAGAAGAGCAGCCCAAATGGCCAAATAAGCAACGATTAACGGATACAGTTACACGGTTGCCCCCCTGAGATTCACCACAATGAGATGCATCTGCCAAAAAACGATTTTTTCAGGAGTAACTAGCTAATGCCGGGTGGGTTTTCTTGCTATAGGAATTTTCGGATCGCCAAAATCGCAGCCAGATGCATTCCTTCGTGAAAAATGGTGCGTACCAGCACTTGTTCAAGTGTGTGCATGCCCATTTCCGTTGCAGGAAACTCTTCCTCCAGCCGATGCCCGTATTGTTCACGGATGCAGGCCGGCTGTTCGGCCAGAAGCTTTTTCAGGATATCCAGAGTAGGGGGAGCCGTTTGCCAATCGGCCGGCCGCGTGCCGTAATCAAACCATTCCCGAAATCCATTGGGGATGGGGGCGGGTTCTTTTGTCAGATGTTGAATCCACAGGTATTGATCCAGGTAGAGATGCCCCAGGTTCCATCGAATGTTGTTTGAAAAGCCCTCCGGGATGACGTCTGCCATTTCTTCGGTGATGGACTCGACTGCCTGCAAGGTTTCCTGTCTGTACGCTTCCAACTGATTGCATAGAACTTCATGCCGTTTCAACACGCAAAACCCCTCCAGATACTGTATTCTTCCATGATGATTCGAGAGTCCACACGCAGTTCCCTCTTTTTGGAATTTTGCTTTAGCGCCTTTGAAAACGCGTATGTTTTGTCCATCTGGTTCATAAAGTACGGTAGAGTCAAAATTATGCGAATAGGAGGCGTTATTTGCGATGATTTATGCACAACCCGGACAACCTGGCGCGAAAGTGAACTTTCAACCGCGCTATGAAAACTTTATCGGAGGAAAGTGGGTACCACCCGTAAAAGGAGAGTATTTTGAAAACGTGTCACCCGTGACGGGTAAGGTCTTTTGCGAAGTGCCGCGCTCTACGTCAGAAGACATCGAGCTCGCGTTGGACGCAGCCCATGAGGCAAAAGACGCCTGGGGCCGTACCTCGGTGGCGGAACGGGCTGCCATCCTGAACAGGATTGCCGACCGGATGGAGGCCAATCTGGAAATGCTCGCCGTGGCGGAGACGTGGGACAACGGCAAACCGGTCCGCGAGACGCTTGCCGCTGACCTGCCGCTCGCCATCGATCACTTCCGCTATTTCGCCGGATGCATTCGGGCACAAGAGGGCACGATCGGACAAATCGACGAGCATACCGTCGCCTACCACTTCCATGAACCGCTCGGTGTTGTGGGGCAAATCATCCCGTGGAATTTCCCCCTGTTGATGGCGACCTGGAAACTGGCTCCTGCGCTTGCAGCCGGTAACTGCGTCGTGCTCAAACCGGCTGAACAAACACCGGCCTCCATCATGGTCTTCCTTGAACTAATTCAAGACCTGCTCCCGCCAGGAGTGGTAAACGTGGTGAGTGGCTTTGGGCTCGAAGCAGGCAAACCGCTTGCCGCAAGCAACAGAATCGCCAAGATCGCGTTTACCGGAGAAACGACGACCGGCCGTCTGATCATGCAGTACGCTTCTCAAAACATCATTCCGGTGACACTGGAGCTGGGCGGCAAGTCCCCGAACATTTTCTTCGAGGATGTTTGCGACAAGGATGACGCCTTCTTTAACAAAGCTGTCGAGGGTTTCGTGATGTTTGCGCTGAACCAGGGCGAGGTGTGCACATGCCCGTCCCGCGCCTTTATCCAGGAGTCCATCTACGATCGCTTTATGGAAAAAGCGTTGGCCCGCGTAGCCGACATCAAACAGGGCAACCCGCTTGACACCTCGACGATGATCGGGGCACAAGCTTCCACGGAACAACTGGAGAAAATCCTTTCTTATATCGATATCGGCAAACAGGAAGGCGCCGAGTGCTTGATCGGCGGTTCCCGCAACTTCCTGGAAGGGGATTTCACCGACGGGTATTACGTCAAGCCGACTGTGTTCAAAGGACATAACAAGATGCGCATCTTCCAGGAAGAAATTTTTGGTCCAGTGGTGTCTGTCGCGACCTTCACCAATCAGGCAGAGGTGCTGGAGCTGGCCAACGACACCCTGTACGGCCTGGGTGCCGGCGTCTGGACACGAGACGTGAATACAGCCTACCGGATGGGCAGAGCGATTCAGGCCGGGCGCGTCTGGACCAACTGCTACCACGCCTATCCGGCGCATGCGGCATTTGGCGGCTACAAGGTATCCGGTATCGGCCGCGAGAATCACAAAATGATGCTGGAGCACTACCAGCAAACGAAAAATCTGCTCGTCAGCTACAGCCCGGATGCCCTCGGCTTCTTCTAAATCGCGGGCAGGGAAGGGGAGAGAGGATGGGCTCGATACCCAAAGTTCTGGCGACTGACGAGGCGCTTGCCTTGATTGAACGGTTGAAAAACAGGTACGGACCGCTCTTGTTCCACCAATCGGGCGGCTGCTGCGACGGGTCTTCTCCCATGTGCTATCCTCGGGGCGAATTTTTGATCGGCGATCACGATGTGCTGCTTGGGGAAATCGGCAGTGTGCCGTTTTACATGAGCGCTGCCCAGTACGAGTACTGGAAGCACACACAGCTGATCATCGATGTGGTCAAAGGAAGGGGCGGGATGTTCTCGCTGGAGGGACCGGAGGGCGTGCGCTTTCTCACGCGCTCCCGCGTGTTCACGGACGAGGAGTACCGTCTCTTGAAAGACAACGGTGAGCTTCCTTTGTAAAACCTCAATAAGTTTGGCAAGCTGATCACAATGCTTGCCAAGGTACTCTTAAAGTTTGGCAGAAGTAATCAGAAAAAGCTTGTTAAATCAACGCCAAGTCTCAGGAAGTGTGTCAAAGCACAAAATGCAACGAAACTTTGAGAGATCGTAACGAGAATGAAAGATATCGCAAATAACGGGGAGACACTAATGTCGGCTCCGTTTAACAAAAATACGGTGTCGACTTCGGGGTACGAAGAGATATGCACCTCGATACGCTTCGTCAACGCCAAGGTGGCAACTCACTTTCGCAAATGTTAAAGGATTTGAAAAAGTGATAAGAAAAAGGGCGAGTAACTTGGTTGCTCGTCTTCTTTTTCTTTACTTCAACCATTTTTTGGTAAGGTCAAATGGGGCGATTTCAATATGTTAAGGAAGGCGGAGATGGTGCTGTGAATCAAACTGCTTTTATCAGCTATAGCTGGGACAACCAAGGGCATGAAAATTGGGTTTATCAGCTTGCAAACAAACTCAGGGAAAACGGTGTAAATGCGACTTTTGACGAGTTCGAACACAAGGACAAAACAACAAATCTATATCGAATGATGATAAAGGCTATTCGAGATTTTGATCGTGTAATTGTGGTTATAACTGAAAATTATGCTTAACGCGTCGACAAAGAGTAAGGTGGGTGTGATTTCGAGACGGACCTTTCTTTGCCTGTTCTTCGAGAAAATCCTGCTAATCCGGAGGGTTGGTAAAATTGCTATTGACAACGACCATCCACGTATTGAGATGATCGACTTTGCATATGCTTTTGATTTCTTTTACCACTTTAAAGATAGAGGAATGAATCCGTTCCTCAAAGAGCATTTTTCATTAAAAAGCGTTGTTTAGAACAAGGGAGTCCAAAGGTGACTCTCTTTATTATTGGGTGTGCAAAGTCTAAGAAGGAATGTTTTCAAGCAATTCCACGAAGCTTCGCTTGAAACTCAACGACAAAGAATACGAAAGTCCATTTGTGGGAATTTTGGAAAGGATTAAAAGGCAATCAAACCCTCCAGGACATGTGCCAAGCGGGATTAATTTACATGGGGTAACTGTTGTTCGTCTTTGCTATTGTATTTTTCATAATTTTTTGAATTACTTAAAATACGAGCTTGATCCTTTTGATCAAATAAATCAAAATCAGACACTAGTGATATATCTATTCCAGTTTGTCGATTGTATAGGAAATATTTACTTGGTAAAATTGAATTGGGAGGGTTGTAAATGCATGAGTTTGAATGGTTACCAGGGATATTATCCAAAGCGGACTTGCTTCAAATTTGTCACATTTTTAATTTAACGATTGATGGATTTCGAAAGGAAAAACTATTCAGTCGACCGGAAGAACAGCTTAGAAGGCTTGTTTCTGAGGCTTTGAGGAGAGGTATAGGTGAAAAGAAAGAATCAAAAGGGAAAATTCCGATTCATGAATTCTATACTCAAATTGCAGATGGAATTTTGAAAGAAAATCCCGAACTAAAAAATACGGATATTATGGAATTTTTATTTCAATTGGAATACAAGTTAAATGTAAGACCATATCAGAAGCTAGCTTTGCTTTATCAGGTCTTTAACAATTTCTACAATAATCAATTAGAATTAATACAAAAAAATGCAATTGAAAAACAAGAAATATTTCATGGGATAGGATATCGATCAGAAAATTTCTTCGACAGAACAATTCAAATATTAAAAATTGACGATTCTTATCCATCGCTTGAAGAATATGAAGCATTTATAGAGGACTGTGGTTATAGGGAAAAATACGAACAAATTAAATCTAATATTAAAGGGATGGATGAAAGAACAATCTTTGCATTCGTAGTGAATTTGCAAAATTTCGAACGCTTTCTTGCACAAGTCGCTTTGATATACTCTTATACTGATGATTCCAGATTTGATCAACTACAATCCTCAATTTATAGATATTTTGTGAAGGAAAAAGAAAGTCAGAGTCTAGAAGCACTCCATCAATTACAGCATCAAGTAAAAAAAGCAAATGATGAAATAGAGAGTTTGAAAAAGAGGTTAGATGTGGAAGTAGCTAATAGATCTTCATTAATAGAACAAATGGAGGAATTGTTGGGAAACTTTGGAAAAATGAAAAATGAATTGAATGCTAAAGAAAACCATATAAAGGGGTTGGAGAAACAATGCAGTATCAATAAAAACAGATTAAGTGAACTGGAGAAAATTAAAGAAATATTTGAAGAGTTAATACCAGTTAACAATCAAGCCATCATTATCACGGATGTGCCAGATACTCGAATTAAAAAAGTGTTTACGAAAAATATATTTTCTAAAAGCTATCTTTATAATGCAAAACGAAAAGGGGATATTTCCCATATCAAAGAAAAAGCATTGTTAATCGATCGTCTTTCGTTCACTAATACAAGAGAATGGGTAGAATTACGAAACTTTTTTATTGAGAATGGAATTTATTACGAAGAATACAGCGATTACATAGAATTAATAAACCATTATATTAGGTTATCTAACAACGGATACGTGGAGGAATTTGAGGTATGATACAAAACGAAATTAATGAAAAAACGAAACGAGAAATAAGTAATTGTCTAATTTTAGGTCGTCTTGCGGACGAAAGCGATGCAAATAGAATTCCTCCTCTGGGGATCGAACGAAAATCGGTCACAAAGAGCCATCGTAATGAGGATATTATTGTATTCTACTTGCAGGCAATTAGTGATGAACCAAAACTCCTCAAGGAAAGATTAGGGAAAGATCAAAAGGAATGTTATGTTTCTTTTGACGAGCGAAACGGCAGGTATCTACAAAACATAAAATACTATGAACAATCTGACAAAGTTCAGTTTTTAAGAGAGCATCTAGAAGGGAAGCTTATATTATTTAGACCAAAATTATCCAAGAGGAATGATAATAGTGATCATCCCTATCATTATAATTTCGAAATAGTGCTGGTTTCCGACGATAGATTGGAATCGAGCTATTATGTAACAATTCCACAAGTGAAAAAAGGGGTTCCATGGGTACGGTTTGAAAAATCATTAACAGAGAAAGCAGCAATACAACTGCCTGATTATCCAAACCTTATGGAAGTTCCAGAATTTATCTTGTGTGATGGTCATTTATATTTCATACCGGAGCAGGATATTTTAGAGGCTAGTCCTATCAATATCAACACCTTTTATTCAAAGAAGCCACATTTAATTAAAAAGCTTCCTTTAAATGAGTTTTCCGAGTTTTGGGACAACGTTAAAAGTACTTACCGTGATTTGGGCTTCATTACAAATGATTATGCGGGAATACTAAGAGATCACTTTCATTCTCATGGTCAACAATTAATCCCACAAGACTTACCCAAAAAAGAAGAGAAAGAAAAGAATAGAATTGAGGTTAAACCAAAGAGTTCACTTTCTGAAGTAGATTTTATCGCCAGATTAAAAAGTTTTGCTGCGGAAGAGGGTTTAGTCTATCAGGAAGAAGAGGCTTTAGTAAATTTTCATACCGCGTTAAAGACCAGCAATATTGCAGTGTTGGGTGGAATGAGTGGTACTGGTAAGACTCAACTTGCTCTATTATATGCCAAAGCACTCGGGCTAAAACAAAATGAAAACCTTTTAATTGTTCCGATTTCCCCTTCTTATACGGAGCCATCCGATATCTTAGGTTATCTGAATCATCAAATCGGGATATTTATGGAAAGTGAGACAGGGTTAGTATCTTTTTTAGAAAAAGCAAATCAAAATAAAGAACAGTTATTTATGATTTTATTTGACGAAATGAATCTTGGGCAAGTAGAACATTATTTTAGCCCATTTATTTCGCTTTTAGAACTCCCAGGGGATCAGAGGTGCTTACGACTTTTTAGCAAAGATGCGACCTGCTATAATCGCCAACTTAAAGAAGGTATTCCGATTGGAGATAATGTTCTTTTCGTAGGAACAGCGAATTTCGACGAAACGACAAAGGATTTCTCCAATCGAATGTTAGATCGAATAAATATTATTTTTTTAGAAAAGCTTACTTTTGGAGAAGCTTTCGTCGGAAAAGAAAAGGATACAGAAGACTATGACAGAGCGACTGTTGTAAATCGCGATATTTATAGAAAAGAATGGACTAAAGAAGACTTTTCATTGGAGGAATCAGAAATATCATTACTTGATCGATTACATGAACTTATGCGCGAGTATGACTCTCAAACGGGAGTTAGCTTTCGCATTGCGATGGGAATCGGGAGATATCTTGCTAATATTCCGCGAGACCACGATGGAAACCCTTTCATAACAAGAAAAACAGCTTTTGATTACCAGATCAAACAACGAATTCTAACGAAAATACGTGGGCATCGTGAGCAAATTCAGGATCTAGTTGGCTTTTTTGATTTGGAAAGCAATCGATACCAACCAGGATTAATTGCGAGACTTCTATTAGAAGAACGTGATGGTGAAGACGAATTCAAGACATCGTTTAACTTTCTCGTTCAAAAAGCGAAGGAACTGACGAGGAACGGATATGCATTATAATTCTAGTGATCTGCCATTCGTGTTGGAATTATTTACTGATGATTCTGGTGCAAATAAGAAAGAATTTAAGGAATTTTGGGATCGGCACCATGTTCCTAGATCCATAAATGACTTAATTTCTATTAAAGAGGGAATTCAAATTGGTATTCGTCTATTCGCAAAGGAGGGGATGGAAAAAGATGTAAACGCGAAGGTTATTATTCAGACAAGTATATATGACGAACAAGGAAAGCAATCGGAATTAACCGTGCCGTTAACGGATAAAGAAAATCGACAATATCTTTATACCTATTACGATAATCAAGAGTTTCCTTGGCGATTGGGTGTGTACCTTTTAGAAGTATATTATCAAGAAAAGGTATACTCCTCTGCATTTTTTGTAACTCCTATACATTTATCCTTGGCACAAGTGCAGCATATGCACCTCCTTTTAGAAAAAGAAATTGAGGGAATATGCTACGAACTAATTTATACATCAAAATCGATTGGCGATGAGCAACATTTTCTTAAAGCCAAAACGTATTATGATTACGTCTTGTGGCTAATAAACGAAAAAGAAAGATTATTTACGTCCCTTTCTCAATTAGAGCGAAACTTGTTGGAACAAGTAAAAACAGAATACAGACTTGACCCATTTCAAAAAAAAGTAGATCACAAAAGTTTGCGATGGAAAGAGGTACACGCTTCACCATTCGAATTAAATAAGAGGAAAGTCTTAACTGTTGATATTCCTGTTAATCAATGGATAAAGCATGTTCTGTTATCTTGGAAAATTGAACTACACAATATTCAACAAGAAATATCACGCGATTATCAAGAAATTCTTGTAACAATTCGTGAAAAAGAAGATCAGATGCGGCGTGAAGAGGAACGAAAAAAAACATTATGGAATGAAAGGGATATCTCCCAGGAATCAAAGGATTCGATGCGTACAAAAATTTTTCGATTGGAAGGTGAGATAAAAAAAGCTGAACGCCAGCTGAGTATATTAAATCAATGGAATCTCTTAATTAAAGATGTCTTAGCACGGTTCAGCTTTCTATTGTCCTTCACCCCTTTAGAGGGTGTAAAGAGAGGACAAAAGAAACCGGCTCTTAAATACCAAAATTACCGTATAGTTACTGACCTTTACGAAGCCGGAAGAAAAATTTTATTTACTGAAGGAGTATCTAAACATATTATTCAGATACTCAAGCCTACATGGAAGATATACGAACAATTTGTGTATCTTCAAGTAGTAGATATGATTAGAAAGTATGGATTTGTACCAAGAGGTGGTTTTAAACTCGATGATTTGCAGGATATTCATTCAGGATTCTGTATGGAATTAGAAAAAGAAAATGCGTTGATTAATGTTTGGTACGACAAAAGTATTCATTTACGTGAAGACGCCCTTGCGTCAGGGGATAACTTTTTCTCTACGCGGGTGATTCAGCCGGACATCCGAATTGATTTATATAAGAAATCAGAATCAGAGGTACCAATTTTTATCTCATGCATTGTGCTGGATGCTAAGCACCGTAGATACAGGTCTTTGCATAATGAAAATTATACGAGTATTGTATATAATCAGATGACCAAATATCACCATATTTATTATTTGGGCGAAAATACGGTGCATAACCGAAGAACTACGGTCGTGGATAGTGTATTGTGTATCTATTCAAGAGATAGAGAGGCTAAGATAAAACAAGAGGTACTCCCGCTCGTGTTTATACAGTTCTTTCCGGATATTGACCAAGATAATATTCTCGGATATAAGGAGCTAGATAATGAAATTACACACTGGCTTGATGAAAAGTTCGAAGGCTATGGATTATATTAACTCAACTTTCGCACCTTGAAAAACGTCCTCCGATCATGTGGTGCATGAATAGAAGGGCAATCAAGTTGTAACCTTGACAAATCTGATTAGCAAAAAGAAATACACCACTCATTTTGGTAAAATTAGTGTGTCCAGCACTAACCCAAAAGAAAGGTGTACTAGAATATGATAATCAAAAAAGATCTCTCTCAGCAACTCCCATAAACGTTGCTCAACGCGTTTTCTCTGTTGAAAATCGGCCATCATCTCCGCAAGGCAGGGATTATCAAGGGGGTTGGCTATTCCTGTTTGGAATTGTTTCAACTTGTTTTTCTCTTGGTTTTCCAGCATAAGAACTGGTTCCGCTTGCTAGAAAGCGAACAACGTACTGATTTACCTGGAAAAGATACGATCTATCGCTTTCTCAATGATCCCCGTTACAATTGGCGAGCCTTTCTCCATTCGCTTAGCGGAACATTCATCAAAACATTGGGTTCATTGACCTCCGCCAAACGAGTACGTGTATTCATCATAGACGATTCCGTTTATTCCCGTTCTCGTAGCAAAGCACTCGAACTGCTTGCTCGTGTACACGATCATACAACAGGCAAATTTGTTAAGGGATTTCAGATGCTGACTCTTGGCTGGTCAGATGGCTTTACCTTTGTACCTGTTGGTTTTACCTTGCTCAGTTCCCGAAACGAAGCGAATCGATTGCAAAACATTCGTGAAGACATTGACAAGCGAACAAATGGATACAAGCGTCGGAAAGAGGCTTTGCAAAGCAAACCAGCAGCAGTCCTTACCTTACTCGACCATGCTCTACAGATGGGAATCCAAGCTGATTATGTGCTTATGGACACATGGCTTACCCATATTATTTGTTATGCGATGAAGTGAAAGACATTGATGTAAAAACGGCACTTGTGCAACTCTGGGCTTTCATGCAACGTCATTTGGAGAATTCGTCTCAACAAGAGGGGCTTCTTAGTCAATTACAGCAATGGATTGCCGCTCTTCCCAGCTACATCAAGAGTTGTTTGGCAATTTCGTCCTGCGAAAGTTGAGATATTAATATTTTTTCTCTTGGTTATATCCATTATTAACGTCGTTTTCTTTATTGGTACGATCGAACCGAAGAAACGGGAACTCAATGAGGTCCCGTTTCTTAACGTTTCTTCTACAATATTCATTTCAAGAACAAATCGTCCGACAAAATAATTCGGTTTCATTAATTCGTTATGAATAACAAGTTAACTCAGCGGTGAGAGAAGAGTGGCGTACTGCAATCTTACTAAAGTTTGTGAAATGTTAGGGATAACTTTGTTCTATTTTGAAGTTGGTAGAGAAAGGTATGATTATAGAGTCCCTCTATTCACGGATATGAATCTAGCTCGTTGAAAGGGAATAAGTGGAAAGATTTGTATCTGCAGTTTTTTATTCCCGAAGTGTGGATGACGTTACGAAAAGCAACGTTTTCGAGATACGGATATTCGGTAAAGTCAAATTAATATACTTGTGATGAAAGATGAAAATTGCGTCTCGTTTGAATGTCAAGGAGAAAAAACTTTGATCTTCGGAAAAAAGACATTTAAAGGTTAAAAGAATCAATCGTTTTAGCTCGCATTTAAAGTGAGGGTTATACAATAAGAGAAGCCGCGAGGGAATGTCATGTAGGAGTTCCAACCATAGAAATGGATTAAAAGTGGCAGAGTAATCGTTACTTTGAGCAGGGTTAATCAGAATGGAAGTGTCACTCGTTAAATTAGTTTAGAGCAAATCAGCCACTTTAGGGATAAGCATGTTATATAGAAAACAGCCATCTATTTAGGGGGCTGTTCTTATTATACATTCATTTTTTTACGTTTAATGCAAAAATGATTTTTTGTCATACTTCGCGATGAAAAACTTACATTTTGTCAAACATATTGATCATCATTGACACACTTTGTGAAACATCATCTAGATAAATACTGGATTTTTCGCACTTTCTTTGACAAACTACTACACTATCACGACCGGGTATCTTGGGCATCAGCCACAGGATACCCTTTTCCTTTGCAAGAAAAAAGGCGTGCAAAACCTCATCAGTTTGCACGCCATTGCTGTTTATTGAGGAATCGATACTTTTTGTCCGATAAACAAGTACTTGTTTGGATCCAGGTTGTTCGCTTTTATGATCGCATCGACAGTGGTGCCGTATTTCTGGGCAATTTTCCACAGCGTATCGCCGGCTTGCACGACGTGAACGACTGGTTTGGGCATCGATACGCTGATCAGGTATTTAGCCACATGGCCAATGTGAAACGTGCTGCCGTTTTGGTACTCGATCCAGTACCAATCGCCAAAAGATCCTTTTACCTTTACAGGAGAATTGGCAGGAATGACAACCATGGTTTCGTACTGAGTGCCAGGGCCTTTGCGCATATTGACATTCTGTCGGGCGGTGCCGGTCAAGTCCTGTGCGATCAGCGCATTGCTGCGAAGTGTAACGTACGACTTAGACACATAACCCTTCAACACAGCGGTGACCTTGCGATACTCAACTTGATACCATCCGGCTGTTTCCCCGACAATTTTTACTTCCGAACCAACAGGCACCACGGTGGTTACACCGTACTGCGTGCCCGGTGCGGTACGCATGTTGACATTGCTTGTGGTCCAGCCGAACTTGTCCGATACCACCATGATTTTGTCTTGCGCTTGAAGCGTCCCTCTGTTCCCAGCGGCGTCCATCATTTCGAGCACCGGGTAATAGCTGCCGTGGGCGACGTCAAAGCCTGTATTGGTTTTTCCGTCCCACACGACGTTATTCTCGCCCGCTTGGCGCAGTCCCAGGTCAAATCGTCGTACGCGTGATCCCTTTTCATCCACGATGTGGACGGTGACATACGCCTCTTCGCTGATTGAGAAAGGAATGCTCCATCGAGAGGTACCGTTCTCAGGAGCGAGACTGCTAATCGGTTCAACCTGTGCAGATGGAGGTGTGATATCTTTTTCAACCGCCACCATGGTGTACAACATGTTGTTCGCTTCCCGTACAAAGAGCATGCTGTCAATCACACCGACCGGAGTCACTCCTGATCCACCGGTTGCGGTCTGCAGGACAGGCGTTGCATGAAGCAGGGTGCCATTTGCCGAGTGAAAGAATTTCAGTTTGTTGTTGTTGGCCAGAACGATCTTATCGGAAGTAAGCAGCATACTGCTTCCCGAAACAATGGAGGTACGTCCCGCCTGGGTAACGAAATCGGCATAGAAAACCTCCCATTTTTTTTCGCCGGTATTTTTGTCGACCGCCATCAAATGGCCGTTCTTGTCAGCCGCGATTACCGATTCATTGTTGACGGAGAGAGGTCCTTCGAAGTAGGTGGAAACAGGATACTGCCAAAGCGTATTTCCTGTTGCAGCATCAAAAGCTGTAATGGAACCGGGGTTTGTTCGCCTTGAACTATCGTGTCGATCCAGGTATACCTTTTCATCTGTGTACACCGGAAGATTGCTTGATTGTATGCCGCTTGAACCTAAAGCAGCGGTCCACAGGACTTGACCGGTTGCTTCACTAAAGGCATACATGGTGTAGTCCATCTCGGCACGGTTTGTCATGGTTACATACACACGATTGCCGCCAGCCGATAACTTGCTAAATGACAGTTGATCCGTAGGCTTGATCGTATAACTCCATTTGTCAGCTCCCGTTTCCAAGTCAATGGCGACAATTTGCTGATCATCCTTGATAGCGAACAGAGTGTTCTGGCTAATTGCCATTCGACCGCCGACAGGTTCCCTTGACCATTTGACGATAGGAGCGCTGCCATCATCGGTTATGGCGTACAGCTTGTTTTCGCTGCGTGCATAAATCACACCGTTTTTGGCAACCAGCTCGTAGAAGGGGACGTCGCCTTCGGACGCAAATTCCCAGCGAACCGTGTTGGTTTTCACGTCGATGACATACAGCTTTTTCCCACCAATTCGTTCAATGGTGTACAATTTTCCATCCTCAATGACAAAATTGGCGGAAGCATTGTCAATCGGCTTCTGTGAGAGAGTCAGTTCAATCGGAAGGGTTGCGTTAGAGTGGTTGGTATTGCCGCTGTCAGCGTAGCGCGTGTTCCAATCCATCGGTTCACTCGCAGCCTTGAGAGGCATTGGCATGATGGTACCTGTCAAGCAGACGGCAAGAATCAAGGAAAAAATTTTCGTGCGCATCTCGTTCTCCTTTTGAGTTCAATAGTGGTTAAAACATATTCATTTTCGTTACAATGACGCTTGCCGTCAAACACAACATTTTGGTAAAAAAAAAACGAGCCTTCGAATCGGTTCGAAAGGCTCGTTTGTACAGTTTAGGCGCGGTCGGATAAGGCCGGTTGCACAGTCTGCGTCTTTCCGATGCGCATGACCATCCCGGAAGCAAACAGGCAGAAGAGTCCGGCTGTGAGGAAAGTGAACGTATAGCTGTCCAGCCACGTGTGAAGCACGCCTCCGCCAAAAGCGGCAACCCCTGCGCCCACCTGATGGGCAGCCAAAATCCATCCGTACAGGATCCCGGCCTTTTCCTTTCCGAAGATGTCGGTTGTCAGCCGCACGGTAGGGGGTACGGTGGCGACCCAGTCCAAACCGTAAAACACGATAAACAGACCCAAACTGAATGTCGACGAGTTGAGGGCGGACGGCAGCAGCAGGAGCGAGAAGCCGCGCAAGCTGTAGTACCAGAACAAGAGCCAGCGGTTGTTCCACCGATCTGACAACCAGCCGGATAGCGTGGTGCCGATGATGTCAAAGATGCCAATCAAGGCCAGCATGCTGGCCGCAGTCACTTCGGGAATGCCGTGTTCGATACAGGCAGGAATGAAATGTGTGCCGATGAGTCCGTTGGTTGACAGTCCGCAGATAAAAAAGCTGCCTGCCAGAAGCCAGAAGTCAAACGAGCGAAGTCCTTCACGCAAGCCGCCAATAGCGGCTGAAAACGGATTGGCGGAGGCAGGTCCGGTCTCCGTCGGCTGCTCCGTTGCTCCGTAGGGCAAAAGCCCCTTGTCACTGGGCTTGTTTCGCAACAGAAGTGCGACAACAGGTACCATGAAGAAAGCGGCGATGGAGGTAATCCAGGAAGCCGCCCGCCAGCCTTCGGAGACGACCAGATGGGCGAGCATCGGCAAGAAGACCAGCTGGCCTGTCGCTCCGCTTGCGGTCAGGATTCCGATTACCAGTCCCCGGTGAGCGGTGAACCAGCGGTTGGCGATCATGGCGCCGAGTACCGATGCCGTGCAGCCGGTTCCCAGTCCGACCACGACACCCCATAACAGTGTCAGCTGCCACGACGTGTGCATCTGCGTCGTCAAGGCCGTGCCGGCACCCAACAGCAGCAGGGCGATGACGGTCACCCGCCTGATGCCGAAACGATCCATGAGGGCTGCCGCAAACGGACCGACCAGACCGTACAGAATAATGTTGACTGCCAGCGCCAGGGAGACGGTGGAACGCTCCCACCCGAACTCTTCCTCGAGGGGCACCATCAACACTCCCGGAGTGGCACGGATGCCTGCTCCTATCAGAAGAATCAGAAAAGTGATGCCGAGGACAATCCACGCGTAATGAAGTGTCCGCGGTCGCGGTGATGCCGGCATTTTATGATGATTGTCCAAAGCAACAGACCTCCCTGGGGGGGCTTTTTCACCCGATAACGATCATGATATCCTTAACAAGTTACTATCTTTTTTTCGGAAACTCAAGGGCCAAATGTGCTTTTCAATATGAGCCAATCGCAGAACAAGGAGAATAGGTCCATGGTAGAACTCACACTTGAGGAACTTGAACAGAAGCTTGCAAGAGAAACACAGCCGTTCGCCGTCTTTTTCTACACACCGCTGTGCGGTACCTGCAAGCTGGCAGAGCGTATGTTGGCAGTCGTGCTGCACCTGATGCCGACGCTGTCTCTCTTTCGGGTCAACATCAATCATGTGTCCGATCTGGCTCAACAGTGGCAGATTGCCAGCGTTCCAGCGTTGGTCCTCCTCCGGGACGGCGCAGTGGCGGAAAAGCACTATGCGCTTCGTTCCGTAGACTATCTCTATCAAATACTGAAATCCTTGAAATAGACAAACACCTAACCCCTCCACGCTGAATACATGGGAGAGAGAGACAAAAGTGGAGGAGGAGGCTCATGCAGATACACGTCGTCCAAAGAGGACAAACACTGACAGGGATTGCGGAGGCGTACGAGACTACCGCCCAGGAAATCGTACGGGCCAACGAGCTGTCTGACCCCAACCAGTTGGTCGTGGGGCAGGCGCTCGTCATTCCGATCGTGGGCAGCTTCTACTGGGTGCAAAAGGGCGACACTCTTTATACGATCGGACAAAAGTTCGGAATCTCCGCGGCCCAGCTGGCACGGGTCAATCGCATCTCCCTGTATCAGCCGCTGCAGATCGGCACTCGCCTGTACATTCCGCCACGGCCCAGGCGGGCAGCCGACTTCAATGCATACGCCGAGCCGACAGCAAGACGGGTATCTCCAGCGTTGGAGGAAGATACCCGCAAAGCGGCCCCGCACCTGACGTATCTGGCTCCGTTTAGCTTTCGAATCAACCGGGACGGCTCACTGACGCCGCCGCCGCTTGACAACTTCCTGGAGATTGCCCGTGCCAATCGGGTCGTCCCTATGATGGTCATTACCAATCTGGAGGGCGGGCAGTTCAGTTCGGAACTGGGGAGTCTGGTACTGAACAACCGGGACGTGCAAAACCGACTGATCGAAAACATCATCAGCACGGCCAAACGGTTGGGATTTGGCGATATTCACTTTGACATGGAGGCGCTGCCTGCGACGGACCGGGAAGCGTACGCTCAATTTTTGCGGCGCGTACGTGACCGGATCAAACCGGAAGGCCTGATGCTGTCTGTCGCACTCGCTCCCAAGACCAGACGCGATCAGCCGGGCGTGTGGTACCCGGCACACGACTATAGAGCCATTGGGGAAATTGCTGACTTCGTCGTAATCATGACGTATGAGTGGGGGTACAGCGGAGGCCCGCCCATGCCAGTGTCGCCAATCGGCCCGGTGCGCCAGGTGTTGAACTACGCGTTGACGGAGATGCCGGCCAGTAAAATCCTGATGGGTCAAAACCTGTACGGATACGACTGGACGCTTCCCTATCGGCCGGGAACCACAGCTCGCGCCCTGAGTCCACAGGCGGCGATCGATCTGGCGAGACGGGAGAATGTCAACATTCAGTATGATTACAGGGCGCAGGCGCCGTTTTTTGATTACGTCGATGATCAGGGACGCAGCCATCGAGTCTGGTTTGAAGACGCGCGCTCCATACAAGCCAAATTCAATATGGTGAAAGAGTTGGGGCTGCGAGGAGTCAGCTACTGGAAGCTTGGGCTTCCCTTCCCGCAAAACTGGCTCCTTATCGAAGACAATTTCCGCGTGCAAAAACGCAGATAAAACCAGGAGTCTCCCCGAACAAGGGAGACTTTCACTTCGCTGGCGGGAAGTGGTATCATGAAGGGATAGAGGAGGGGATTTCTATGGGAGAATGCAAACTGGACCACAACCTGGAGGACGTACGGAAAAAAATGGCAGAACAAAGCCCGTTTTTACCAACGTCCATTGCACAGCAGCTGGAAGCGTACTTGAAGCCGGATGTAGGACAAGCGACCTTGAACGAAATCTTTCACTTGTTGAAAAAGTACGACCTCGCGTCAATGGAAGAACGCGCGGACCGCGAGCGCAAACTGCATGAGCTGCTCGGTTGATCACATATTTAGGGAATGCGTTTACGGCCGGCAAATCCTTCACTCACCCCGTGATAGTGCGTGATGGAGGATTCACCCTGCCGCCAGCAGAGCAGCACTTCGTCTCCGTTTAGCACCGCAGGGAAATCAAACAGACCGATGTCTATGTCCTTCACCTGAATGCCTTTTGCCAACATCTGGTTGATGTGCTGCTGCATTTCCATCTCCATGAAATCCAGGCGGCATTCCAGTTTAAAGATTTCATCGTCGGTTTCCGCGGAGGGCTGACGTTTTTTCAGCTGTTGCAGCTCGTAGTAGGTTCTATAAAAATTGCGCTTGATTTCCTGTAAAAGAGCGAGTTCGGTTTGTACATACGGCAGCATTTGATTTGCTTCATCGAGGGTAAAGTACTTTTTTTCCATTTTTTCGCACCTCCTCCCTTTATTATACGCAAACGGGGCAGGAGGATGGAATAGCTCATGTCATTTGCAAAAACGGAGAGTGCGTATGAACGGTCGACTGTATTACGAAGACGCCTATGTGCGTTCATTTACGGCGCAGGTCGTACATCGCGGTGTGGAGGAGGACGGTACGCCATACGTTGTGCTGAACCGTACCGCGTTTTATCCGACCGGCGGTGGACAGCCGTGCGACAAGGGGACACTGCAAGGGATAGAAGTGCTGGACGTGGAAGAGGTGAAGGATGAAATTCGGCATCGCCTCCGTTCTCCGCTTTCAGAAGACGTAGTAGAAGTGGAGGGGGAGATCGACTGGCAGCGCCGGTTTGATCACATGCAGCAGCATGCGGGCCAGCATATCCTTTCTGCGTCGTTTGTGGAGGTGGCTCAGGCGGAAACAGTAGCGTTCCACCTGGGGCGGGAGCGAGTCACGATTGATGTGCAGCTCTCCGAATTGACGGAAGATATGGCCGATGCGGTGGAAGCGTTGGCCAATCGGATCGTCACGGAAAACCGTCCGATTCAAACGCGGTTTGTTGACGAAGCAGACCTGGCCGACATCCCGCTTCGCAAACAGCCGTCGGTCACAGAGAACATCCGGCTGGTCATCATTCCCGATTTTGATACCAATCCATGCGGAGGGACGCATCCTGCCCGCACGGGAGAGGTAGGACCGATCAAAATTCTCGGATGGGAACGGCATCGCGGCAATATCCGCGTAGAGTTTGTCTGCGGATATCGCGCTATCGAGGAATTCGCCCGCAAGCAGCGCGTTCTGCGCCAGCTTATGCGCCAGCTGTCGAGCAGCGAAGCGGAACTGACGGAACAACTGTCCCGTTTGATGGCGGAGCGGAATGAGCTTCAGCAGGCACTGCAAAGCAAGGAAAAGCAGCTGTTGGCATGGGAGGCGGGCCAACTGCTGGCAGAAGCGATTCCGATCGGCGGGGTAAAAGTGGTAGAGGCTTCTTTTTCGGAACGAAGCATGCAGGAGCTGCAGCAGCTGGCTCAGCAGATTGTTGGTTTGTCGCCTGACACCATCGCTTTGTTGGCCGTTCAAAACGAGAAGCTGCAGCTAGTCTTCGCCCGTGGCGAGGCAGTCGGCGTGGCTATGAACCAACTGCTGAAAGAAACCCTTCCGCTGATTGACGGAAAAGGCGGAGGAAATCCGGCCATAGCCCAGGGCGGCGGAAACAACAGCCGTTCGGGCGGTGAAGTGCTGTCCCACGCACGGAGCCTTTTACAGTCCCAACTGGAACAGCTCGCGTAACGATCACATATCAGAGGAGAGATAGGTATGTCCCAATGGAACCCGGGCGATCTCGTCCGCGTATCGTACAAGACCGGTGAGTACATCGCCGAAGTGCTGGAAGTACAAGAACCAAAATTGCTGGTCAAAATCGTTGCCGTCCTAACCTTTCCGACACAGGGGGACCTGCACAATCCGTACGAGGTGGACGTGCCGCTTTTCCATCAGCGGCGGGCCCTCTCTTATCAGGAAAAGATTATGGTTCCCACGCAGACAGTCCGCCCGTACCACGGAAATGTTCCCGACTACAAACAATCGCTGCAGAAGGCGTTGCAGACAGAGATTGATAAATTACAGAAGATGATGAAGTGGGCGGAGCGCTCTCTGCACGAGTTGGAGCAGGTCCAAAAGGAAACCTTTACAAACCAACCATAGAGTGATAGTGTTAGATACAAGTGATCATTCACAACTGCATACGAATACCAAACGGGGGCCGAGCAGAGTCGGCTGAGATTGTAACGAATGTGTTACTGACCGTTGAACCTGACCTGGGTCATGCCAGCGGAGGAAGAGGTAGAAGTGATTCATGAAATCGCGTTGCGACGGGATGCTGTTTGCTCCCGCGACGGATTTCGGTGTTGCGCGTACAACCATCCGATGGCGGATGGTTTTTTTATCGTGTAGGAAAGTTTAAGGGCTTCACCGTGTGAAAGCGTCCTGAAATAAACTTTCCGGAACGCATAAAAAGTTTCCTCTAACGAAGAACCAGCTTCTTCGAGAGGGCTTCAATCGAAGCTTTTTTTATGCCATCCGCAAGTTTGGTGGATGGCGGCTTCCTCTGTCAGCCCTGCGGTCAGGTTTGACGGAGGAAGCCTTTTTCTTTTGATTTATGCCGAAAAGGAGGGTGCCTATGCTGCTGCAGCTGAACGGCAAACAAGTCGAGCTGGCTGATGAGATCACCACCGTCCGCGAACTCCTGAATGCTTACCAGCTTCAGGAAAAGATCGTCGTGGTGGAGCGCAACGGTGACATCGTTGATCGTTCCGCATACGAAACGACGCCGATCGCAGACGGAGACCGAATTGAAATCGTACATTTTGTTGGAGGAGGATAATACTCATGCTGAAAATCGGTTCCTATGAATTTCGCTCTCGTTTGCTCCTGGGTACAGGGAAATTCCCCAATCTGGAGATTCAAAGCAAGGCGGTAGAGGTGTCCGAAACGGAAATCCTGACGTTTGCCGTCCGGCGGCTCAATTTGGAAAACCCGCATGAGCCGAACTTTTTGGAACAATTGGACTTGAAGAAGTACACCCTTTTGCCCAACACGGCGGGTGCCTATACTGCCGAAGAGGCGGTTCGCATTGCCCGGCTGGCCAAAGCGTCCGGCTTGTGCGACATGATCAAGGTGGAAGTAATCGGCGATCCGCGTACGCTGCTTCCCGATCCGATCGGCACATTGGAAGCATCGCGAATCCTGGTGGAAGAAGGATTTACGGTTCTGACGTACACCAATGACGATCCGATCCTTGCCAAGCGGCTGCAGGAGGTGGGCGTTCATGCCGTGATGCCAGGCGCTTCCCCGATCGGCTCCGGCCAAGGAATCCAGAACGAACACAACCTGCGCTTCATTATTGAGGACGCCAAGGTTCCGGTCATCGTCGATGCCGGAATCGGATCACCGGCAGACTGCGCCAAAGCGATGGAGCTGGGCGCGGACGGCGTGCTGCTCAATACGGCGGTGGCGCTTGCAGACGATCCCGTGCTCATGGCGGAGGCGATGAAACTGGCGGTAGAAGCAGGCCGGAAAGGATTCCTGGCCGGCCGAATCCCGAAAAAGCGTTACGCTTCCGCGAGCAGTCCGACGGAAGGGATGATTGAGTAACATGGAAAGGGTTGTTGCGGCCATCGAAGAGCGAAGGGAAGAGCTGTTTTCCCTTTTGAAGACGATGATCTCGTTTCCCACGGTAAGTCCTCCTGCCCGCAATACGGACGCAGCCCAGACATGGATGGCTGAGAAGCTTCGCTCGCTTGGCTTTGAGGTGGACCGTTGGACCGTCTTCCCCGGCGACGACAATGTTGTCGGAACGCTGAAGGGAACCCGGTCATCAAAGACGAGGAGTCTGATTATCAACGGCCATATCGACGTTGCGGAAGTGGGTGACGACAGCGGCTGGACATATCCGCCATTTTCCTTGACCAGAGGAAGGGACGGACGCCTCTATGGACGGGGTGTCGCAGACATGAAGGGCGGTCTGGCCGCAAGCCTGTTTGCCATTCAAATGTTGAAAGAATACGGCGTCGAGTTGGGCGGCGATTTGATTTTCCAATCGGTTATCGGCGAGGAGGCAGGGGAGGCAGGAACCCTTTCCGCATGCGAACGGGGCTACTCTGCCGACTATGCAGTAGTGGTGGATACAAGCCGCTTGCACATGCAGGGGCAGGGCGGCGTGATCACCGGCTGGATTACGGTTGAAAGTCCAACCACTCTGCACGACGGCATGCGAGCCCGAACGATCCACGCCGGGGGAGGCGTTCACGGAGCAAGCGCCATCGAAAAAATGATGAAAGTGATTGCGGTTCTGCAGGAACTGGAACGTCACTGGGCCGTGATGAAACGGTATCCCGGATTTCCTCCTGGGACCAACACGATTAATCCGGCCGTCATTGAGGGTGGGCGTCACGCTGCCTTTTTGGCAGACAAATGCGCCCTGTGGATTACCGTGCATTTCTATCCGAACGAGTCCTATGAAGAAATCGTTCAGGAGATCGAGCGTCACGTGCTGGCTGCCGCGGCCGCCGACCCCTGGCTGCGGAACCATCCGCCGACGTTTCGTTGGGGAGGCCGCTCCATGATTGAGGAGCGTGGGGAAATCTTTCCCTCCCTGGAATTGGATGTGAATCATCCTGCGTTGAAAAAACTGAGGGATGCGTACGAGAGCCAGATGCACCGTATGCCTGACGTGGATATGTCTTCCACCGTAACCGATGCCGGCTGGTTTGCTCACGCGGGAATCCCGGCGGTCATCTTCGGCCCAGGCGAACTCTCGGAAGCTCACGCCGTGAATGAATCGGTTGACCCGGATGAGCTGGTGCGCTTCGCCCAAATCATGGCACGGTTTCTTGCCGACTGGTGCAACACCCCGAAGGAGTGAACAAGATGGCAGCCTTTACCGACCGTTTGCGGAAGAATGTTAATCCGATCTGGGAACGGACTCATCAGCATCCGTTTGTCACCGGATTGGGTGACGGAAGCTTGAATCCGCAATCATTTGCCTTTTACATGAAGCAGGATTATTTGTTTTTGATTGAATATGCGAAACTGTTTGCCGTTGCCAGCACCAAAGCGCACGATCTGGCCACCAGCGCCAGATTTGCGGCTCTTCAGGAAGCGACGCTCAACTCGGAGATGTCGCTGCACCGTCAGTACGCGGAGCGCTTCGGAATTTCGAACGAAGAATTGGAAGCAACAGAGCCCTCTTTTGCGATGCTCGCCTACACCAGCTATATGCTGAAAGTGGCGTACCAGGGGTCGCTTGGTGATTTGGTCAGTGCCTTGCTGCCCTGCATGTGGAGCTACTGGGAAATCGGCAAGCGGCTGGCCGATATCCCGGGGGCATTGGAGCATGAGCTGTATGGAGAGTGGGTTCGCACCTACAGCTCGCCTGAGTTCGGGGAGCTGGCCGAATGGCTGATCGCCATGATGAATCAGCTCGCGAATGGAAAAAGCGAGCAGGAGTTGGCCCGATTCGAAGAGCATTTCCTGACGACTTCCCGGATGGAATACCTGTTCTGGGAGATGGCGTATCGGGAGGAGCTTTGGCCTTGAGTGAAAAGCTAGCCTTTTCCGACGTCAGCTTCTCCTACGGGACCCAACCTCTCCTGCGCCGATTCCATCTGACCGTAAATCAGGGGGAATTCGTCAGCCTGATCGGCCCGAGCGGCATCGGAAAAAGTACGCTGTTTCAGCTGACGGCGGGGCTGCTGCAGCCTGATGAGGGAACCATCCGTCTTGACGGCGTGCCTTCGGGCGAACGACTGGGGAGGGTCGGTTACATGCCGCAGCGGGATATGCTGATGGCGTGGCGAACGGTTGCAGAAAACGCAGCGCTTCCTCTGGAAATTCAAGGCGTTCCGCGCAAGGCGGCTTTGGAGCGGGTACGGGCGGAACTGCCGCGATTCGGTCTGGATTCCTGGGCAGAAGCGTACCCGTCCCAGCTTTCGGGGGGCATGCGTCAGCGCGTTTCCTTTCTTCGTGCCATGCTGACCGGGGCAGACCTTTTGCTATTGGATGAACCGTTTAGTGCGCTGGACGGTATCACCCGCATGGACATGCAGGAATGGCTGCTTGATATGTGGCAGCAAACCGGGACCACCCTGCTTTTGATCACCCACGATATCGACGAGGCTATTTTGATGGCCGATCGGGTGGTGGTGCTGCTGGATTCGCCCATTACCCGCGCGGTGGAATTACCGGTGCCGATCCCGCGGCCGCGGGAGGCTGTCTGCCGTAACCACAGCAGCTTCCTTGCGCTTCGGGAGCAGGTGTGGGCACTGTTGAGGCGTCAGAAGGATCCGTTGATGGGGAGGTATGCCTGATGAAGCCTCGCAGCCAGGTCGTTTGGTTTGGCGTATCCCTGTCGCTGTTGATGCTGGGCTGGGAAGCGGTGTGCCGTCTGTTTGCCATCCCGCCGTTCATTCTGCCGCCCCCCAGTGCTGTATTGCTTTCCCTGTGGGAGCTACGCGACCTGTTTTTTGGCCTGCACCTATGGGCGACGCTGCGCGAAGTATGCATCGGCCTTTCGCTGTCGGTGGTTTTTGGGGTTTGCCTCGCAGTGGCCATGCACGGGAGCAGGAAGATTGAGCGGCTGATTTATCCGTACATCGTCATTTCCCAAACCATCCCGATCATCGCCCTTTCCCCGGTGTTCATCCTGTGGTTTGGCTACGATCTGTCGGGAAAGATCGCGGTGACCATTCTGTTCACCTTTTTTCCCATCGTGGTGAATACCTATGACGGCTTGTGTTCCGCCGATCGGGACATGATTGATTTGCTGCGGACGATGGGAGCAAACCGACGCCAGATATTTGCCAAGCTGCAGCTGCCCGCCAGTCTGCCTGCGTTTTTCAGCGGGTTAAAGGTAGCCGCCACCTACAGCGTGGCCGGCGCAACCATCGGCGAGTGGCTGGGCGCGAGCGAGGGATTGGGCTATTTTGGCCGCAGAGCATCCGGAAACTTTCAGGCACCCGCCTTGTTCGCCTCGGTCCTGCTTTTGTCGATGCTGGGCATGCTGCTGTTTTGGCTCGTAGGGGTCGTCGAACGAAAATGGGCCCCCCATGCTCGAGTCGCGAAAAACAAACAACCAAGTAAAGGAGTCCAGCCATGAAACGCTTTTGGAAATCAACCCGAATCGTATTACCCGTGATCCTGGCAGCAGGTCTCGCCGCGTGCGGCAGCCAATCGGCAGGCACCGGACAAACCGCTCCGGCCGCAAACGAGCCAACCGAACTCACGATTGCGCTGGACTGGTATCCGAACGCCGTTCATTCCTTCCTCTACGCGGCTGAGGAACAAGGGTATTTTAAAGAAGAAAATCTGAAGGTAAACCTCCAGATGCCGTCCGACAGCAACGACCCGTTGAAAATGGTGGCAGCCGGCAAGGTGGATGCCGCGATCAGCTACCAGCCGCAGGTCGTACAGGCCCGCTCCGAGGACATTCCGGTCGTATCCATTGCGGCCCTCGTGCGGCACCCGCTCAACGTGATTATGACCCGTCAGGACAGCGGCATCCGTGAAGCGAAAGACCTGGCCGGCAAAAACATCGGTTATCCGTCCATCCCGCTGGATGAATCGATCGTCCGCACCGTGGTGAAAAAGGCAGGCGGGGACGACTCCGGTCTGAAGTTTACCGACATCGGATTCGACATCGTCCCGGCGCTGACGGCGAAGAAAGTGGACGCTGTGGTAGGCGGATACATCAACCACGAGCAGGTGATCCTGGAGAAAAACGGCATTCCGGTTAACGTGATGAAGCCAAGCGACTTCGGGGTACCGGATTATTACGAACTGGTCATCGCCACCAGCGACGCCACTCTGGGCAAGAAACAGCAGGCGTTGAAAGCGTTCCTGCGTGCCGCTGCCAAAGGTCAGGACTACGTGGCGAAAAACAAGGAAAAGGCGTTGCAGCTCCTGCTCTCCAAGCAGGCGAAAGAGTTTCCGCTTGAAGAGGACGTGGAGAAGAAAAGTCTGGATATTCTGCTTCCGCTGATGGATGCGGGCAGCCAGCCGTTTGGCAGCCAAACGGCTGAATCCTGGCAGACCTTGAGCGATTGGATGAAGCAGGAACAGCTGATCAAAAAGGATGTAAAAGCCGAAGAGGTCATGAAAAATCTGGCAGAATGATGGCGACTCCCCTGCGGGGGAGTTTTCTTTTTCCATGCACACGTTTTATAATGGGAAGGTGAAAATTGGACAAGGAGAAGTTTTCATGAGGGATAATCGCGAGAGACAGCAAAACAAACTTGTCATATGGGCTTTCATCGGAACCATCGCAATCTGTGCGCTCTCCATCGCCGGTTATGCGTACTATGTACTGTCGATGCGGGGATGAATAACATGAAAATAACCCACTCGGAGTTAGCTATCGCTGAGCCGAGTGGGGTCCCTTTTTGCGCCGTTGACCAAGGGGTCAGCGGCTTTTGATTTGATAGCGGTTCAATTCTCTGTCCAGATTTCCAGTCAGCATGAGCCAGAACATGCGAAAGTCGGCGCCAAGAGACCAGAGGGGATGACCGAACGTAGCCGGTTTGTTTCCCTCGATGAAGAAGTGGCTGTACCAGGCGAATCCGTAAGCGATGATCGGGGCGAGCAGAACAGCCCACCATTGCCAAAAGATCGCGGCAAGCAGACAGAGGAACACCATAGAGGTGCCGATAAAATGGTACCGTCGCGTGACTGGTTTGCTGTGCTGTGCGAGGTAAAACGGCCAAAAATCTGCAAAGGAACGAAAAGAAGGTTTCGCCATGACATGCCTCCCGTCAGAAAGGAATTTCTTTGCATTCCTATTCTTCGTGGGCATTCAGGAATCCTCCATTGCCACGCGAGCACAGCGCCCGCCACATGAACGGGCGAGTAGGTTTGTCGGCTATGGAGAAAGGCTCTTTAATTTTTGCTGTACCTGGGAAACGGTGATGTCGTTTAACTCAGAAAAACCGGCATTCCGAAGCGCAATGGTTTTGCCTTCGTACACCGGATAGACGCCCTGCCAGAGACCAACGATACTGTGCAGGCTGGTCCCTTTGACCGGCTGCAGGAAGAGCAGGTAATCGCCTTCTGCTAGCGGACCGGGAAACGTCATGTTTAACGGGTTTTCCGGATCAGGCAGCGGTTCAACTCCTGTGCTTAACAAGTCTACCAGACGGGGCGCTGTTCCCTTCAGGGCGGTCTTGACATGAATGGATTGAACGTAGTTGACCTTGCGCCCCTCGGGAACCCGCTCCCGGGTAGGATAACTCTGATGAGCGCTGTCGGTCCATCCGAAGACAATCATGTCGCAGCGCCGGACCAGATCCTGCAGGTTAGTGGCTGGCGTGCTGTCCACCTTCAACCCGGATATGTCGGTACGCTGGGCCCCTGCCGAGCTGCATGCACCGAATAATAGCAACAGTACCAGGAAACCTTTTTTCCACACATTGCATACCTCCCATTCTTGTCAAACCCATTCTTTAGTATGGGAAGAGAAGAGGGACTTATGTATCATCTATCACATGTGATTTTAGTAATATTTTGAAAAGTAGGACAAAATGCTATCATTGTTGATAGTTTCAAATTTTATCCAAACTAAGGCAAGGAGGGTATTATGAACAGATCGGTCCATATCGCTTGGAAATGGCTGTTGACCTGTATGCTGGCCATGCATTTGGCCGCGGCTCCCGCATACGCGCACGGGGGCACGCATACAACCGATCCTCTGTCGGCTCACGTCGAGAAGCTCCTGCTCGACCTGACCAGGGACGAGAACAGTATCGGGATGCACGCCGGCATCGTAGTTTACAATTTGAACAAAAAGGAGTACTTGTACCGGCACAATGACCAGAAATCGTATGTGCCCGCATCCAACATGAAGCTTTTCACCACCATGGCCGCTTTGGACAAGCTGGGACCTGAGTACCAGTTCAAGACGGAAGTGTATGTCAATGGATCCATCCTGCCAAACGGGGTGGTACATGGAGACCTTGTGTTGAAGGGGTACGGCGATCCTTCGCTCTCTGTCGAAGATCTTCAAGGCATTGTCACAGCTCTGAAGGAAAAAGGCATTACCCAGATCAACGGCAACCTGCTGGTTGATGAAAGCTACTTCGATTCCGTTCGCCTCGGGTACGGCTGGATGTGGGACGACGAGCCGTATGGATACAGTGCCCAGTTGAGCGCGCTAGCCGTACATAAAAACAGCATCACCGTGACCATTACTCCTGACAAAAACGTGGGAGAGGCTCCAACGCTTGCGATGGAACCGGCTACATCCTACCTGCAGCTGGTCAACCGCCTGAAGATCGTCGAGGGGGCGGAAGACGACATCACGGTGACACGGGATCGCGGAAAGAACGTCGTCACCCTGTCCGGTACGATCGGAAAGCAGGCAGAGCCGTATCAGGAGGACGTGACGATGGAAGATCCGGCGATGTTCGTAGCGGATGTATGGAAGCAGCAGCTGGAAGCCGCCGGTATCAAGCTGAAACAACAGGCAGAGGTGAAAAAGACACAACTTGACACCGGTGTTCCGCTGCACACACACCTGTCTCAACCGCTTGCAGATATTTTGATGGAGCTGAACAAAGAGAGTGATAACTTTTATGCGGAAATGCTTTTAAAGACGTTGGGCGCGACGCAAAAAGGGCAGGGCAGTGCCGAGGCGGGCAGCGAGGTTGTCGCGGAGGTCCTGCGCCAGGCCGGCGTGGAGACGGGATACCGCCAGAAGGACGGTTCCGGTTTGTCCCGCTTCAACCTCATTACGGCCGGGCAGATGGTAAACCTGCTGGCCTACGTGCAGGAAAAGGACTACGGTGAAACACTGGAGAAGACACTGCCCATCGCAGGCGTGGACGGTACGCTGAAAAGCCGTTTGAAAAATACTCCGGCGGAAAACAACCTGACCGCGAAAACCGGTTCCATGGGCGGGGTAAACAGCTTGTCCGGCTACATCACCGCAAAAAACGGAGACAAACTGGCCTTTTCTATTTTGATCAACGGTATTTACAAATCCAAATACGCGCGTGATCTGCAGGATAAAATCGCGATTTTACTGGCTGCCTATCCAGAACTGACTCCACCTTCCGATTATACGCAGCCGGTGGCGAAAAGCTACAAGCTGTCCACATGGATCGATCCCATCCTCGATCAGGCGGCCGTAAAAGGGGTAACGGCTGGTGTTATTGTCAAGGCACTTGAAGACAATGGATCAGAAGCCGTCTGGTACGAGCGGGATGCCGACCGCCTGCTTACGCCGGCTTCCAACCTCAAGCTTTTGACCAGCGCAGCGGCCCTGACCGGCCTTGGAGAAGAGTACCGCTTTAAGACGGAACTGTACGCCCCATCAGAACTGCCCAAAAACGGCGTCCTCCAAGGTGATCTGTACGTAAAAGGATACGGTGATCCCACGCTGCATACGGAAGACAGCCTCAAGGTCCAGGAAGGGGTCTCGGTAGAAGAGATCGCCGCATGGTTGAAAGACCATGGTGTCAAGAAAATCAACGGCAACCTGGTGCTGGACGAAAGCTATTTTGACGCACAGCGTCTCGGTCTTGGCTGGGCATGGGATGATGAAAGCTACTACTACAATCCGCTCTTGGGGGCGCTGGCGTTGAACCGCGGAACCGTAATGGTGGAATACGAGCCCGGGGCAAAAGCAGGCGAACCGGTACAGCTCACCCTGTGGCCAAAAACCAAGTACGTTACACTGATCAACGAAGCCACGACTACGGAGCCAACCGGGGAAAATACCTTTCGCATCGAACGTGACCGGGCGACCAATACGATCCGGGTCAAAGGCAGCCTGCCGCTCGACACGACCGGTGACTATGAGCGCGTACCGGTAGAAGACCCCGCGCTTTATCTGGGTACTGTTCTGAAAGAGGAGCTTGCGGAGCAGGGGATCCATTTTGACGGCAGCAGCACCGTTGCGATCGGGCAGGTGCCAACAAACGCCGTGAAGTGGAAGGAGTTTGTCTCTGAACCTCTCAAGGAGATCATCACTTATCTGAACAAGAAGAGCGACAACTTTTATGCGGAAATGCTTACCAAGGCTATGGGAGCGGTCAAGATTGGCGAGGGAAGCACTTCAGCAGGAGTGGATACCGTGATGGAGATGATCAAGTCCATGGGCGGCAACACCAACTTCGACATGGTGGATGGCTCCGGCCTTACCCGCTACAATCTCATATCCGCCCGACACATCCAGTCCGTGCTGGAGAATCTGACAAAGCAGAAACAATTCGGCGTCTACTATGACTCACTGCCGGTTGCCGGTGTGGACGGCACGTTGAAAAGCCGGATGAAGGGCACCGCCGCCGAGAACAACGTACGTGCCAAAACCGGCACGCTAACCGGGGTAAGCAGCCTCTCCGGATACGTCACCACGAAAGCCGGCCAAAAACTTGCCTTCTCTATTATCTTGAACGGATACACAGAGGAAGCAAAGGCATTAACCGACATTCAGGACCAGATCGCCGTCGCATTGGCTTCCTATGAAGACTAACCCAGCTTGCAAGAAAACCCACCCGGCTCAAGACCACCCCAAAAAGTGAAGAGTAGCTATGCAGAGTATTCCGATTACTTTTTGGGGGCCCCGTATTTGCGCTTCGCCGGGCGGGGCCCCGAACACTTTTCTAGCGGCTGTATGGGATGTCCAAATTTATAAATTCTTATACACCAAAAAAGAGAATGTCCCTGTCCGGGGCATTCTCTTTTTGTTTGGGTCCCGCCCAGTGAAGCGTACGGTATAGCTGAGTGGTGCTATTAGGCAGTTGTACGTGTCCGTGCATAGGGCGAGAACATATCATATTCAGATCGTATCACACCCCCGGCACATTCTGATGAAAGGACGTGAAGGATTTTGAGTTCGACGCTGTTCCAGTGGAAAAAACTTGAAGATTTCTCTGCAGAAGTGTTTACCAGGGCGGGAGTTCCCCGGCAGCATGCAGAAACGGTTGCCCAGTCCCTCCTTCACGCGGACCTGCGCGGCATCGAGTCGCATGGATTGGCGCGCATGCCGATCTACGTGCAGCGAATTGAGCGGGGCCTGGTAGAACCAAAAAACGAAGCCGCGGTCGTCTCACGGAAGGAGGCTTCCACTTTATTGGACGGACAAAACCAGTTGGGGGCAGTGGTCGGGAAAAAAGCCCTTTCGTTGGCATTGGAGGGAGCGCGTAAAAACGGGACGGCAGTGATCGGTGTGCGAAAATCCAACCACTTTGGGGCCTGTTCGTTCTACGCGGAACAAGCCATTGAGCAAGGAATGATTTTGCTGGTGCTGTCCAATGCGCCGCAAACCATGGCGCCAACGGGCGGCATTCGTCCGTTCTTCGGGTCCAATCCCCTCGCGATCGGGATTCCTGCAGGTGAAGAACCCCCGTTTTTACTCGATATGGCGACCAGTGTGGCGGCACGAGGGAAAATTGCTCTGGCAGCGAAAAAGGGAGAGTCTATCCCGCATGGATGGGCGCTGGATGCCGCCGGAATGCCGACGACCGATGCGGACAAAGCACTTGAGGGGACGATCCTTCCCATTGGAGGCCCCAAGGGATATGGGATCGCGATGTTTATTGATATTCTCTGCGGAGTACTGACGGGAGCCGGATTTGGAGAGTCCGTCTGCAGCCTGTACGACAACTGGGAGCATTCGCAAAATGTCGGCCATGTCTTTTTGGCGATCGAGATCAATCGGTTTATGCCGCTTGATTTGTTTCGGCAGAGGATGGATACGTACATCCGTCAAGTGAAAGCAGTGCCCAAAGCAGATGGCATCAGCGAAATTTTGATCCCAGGAGAGCTGGAACTGCGTACCATGAAGCAGCGCAAGCTGACCGGTATCCCACTGGCGCCGCCGATCGTGCGTGAGTTGAAGGAGATGGGTTCAGCATACGGTGTAGACCTGGCCGGTGCGCGTCTGGAGTAAGGAATGGCCAATCGGGTTTCGCGGACAGACAGCAACACATAGACTGATGTGACTGTGTGCGGAAAGGAGCGGGAATATGCAACGACAGATGTGCAAGGGAAAAATTCACCGGGCGACGGTGACACAGGCGGAACTGCACTACGTAGGCAGTATTACGATCGATGCGCTGCTGATGAAAGCAGCTGACATCAAGCCGTACGAGATTGTTCAGATCACCAACGTGCGAAACGCGACACGGTGGAAGACATACGCGCTGGAAGCTCCGGAAGGGTCGGGCAAGATCTGCCTCAACGGGCCCCCGGCTCACTTGTTTCAACCGGGCGATCTCGTCATCATCCTGAGCATGGGAATGTATGACGATTCGGAAGTGGACGCGTTGGTGCCGCGTGTGGTATTTGTCGACGAGCAAAACCGTATCACCAAAATCGAAGAGCATCATCTTATTACGAATGGGGAGACGGAGCCATAAAAGTACCAAATGTGGGGAAGTGGAGCAAACATCAGCTGATGGAGCAAGATGAGCGGTTGAAGGAGTATTTGCCGCACACCAGCCTGTTTACTCCCGATACGCTTTGGGAGTACACGGACCGATATCCGATCGTGATGGTGAAACCGTCGGGGGGCCAAGGCGGTGCTGGCGTGATCCAGCTGACCAGGTTGGAAGAGGACACGTACCGGATCCACACCGGAAGCACCAAGCGAACGATCCGAGGCAAGGGACCGACGTTGTCCTATCTGCGTTCCTTGTTCATTCCCAAGCCGTACCTGCTTCAGCCGCGTATCCCGCTCGGCCGTATCAACGGACGCCCTTTTGACCTGCGCGTGATGGTTCAACGGAAAAAAGGGGAGACGTGGAGAGTAACGGGTTGGCTTGCCAAGGTGGCGGGGCCTGGATATGTCGTCACCAACATCAGAAGAAGCGGCGGCAAGGTAGTGCCGCTCCGGACTGCCATCGAGCTGTCCGATGTGAAGCAGTCTTCGGAGATCCTCCCGCATGTTCGCAAGGTTGCTTTGATGACGGCCCATCGTTTGGGAAACGTGTACAAAAGCTTGCGGCTTGTCGGAATTGACATGGGAATTGACGTGGACGGAAAGCCGTGGATAATTGAAGCCAACTTTCGCCCTGCACTTTCCCTGTTTCAAAAATTACAGGATAAAACGTTATACAACCGAATCTGTTCCTATTTAAAGCGATGATACACCAAAAAGAACCACTGCGCACAGGTGGTTCTCTTTTGTGTTAAAAAACTGAAAATTGCATCTTGTGTTTTTATACAACCGTCGTATAATGAGCAATATCAAAGCGAAAAAATGGAACAGCAGTTCCGAATTTCGGAATGGAGAGGGAAGCCATTGCCGGAGACGAACAAAACGGTTGTGAAAGCAGTAGAACTCCTGTATGTATTTCTGGATCACCCCCAGTTGACGCTGCAAGAACTTGTGAACCTTACCAGTCTGCCGAAAACGTCGGTTCACCGGATGGTGACGACGCTGGAAGAGGCGGGCTTTTTAAGACGGAGTCAGACGGGTGTCTACGAGCTTGGTTTAGCGTTTCTTCAGTTTGGACATGCCGTGACGGAGCGCCTGGACATTCGCAGGATGTCGCTTCCGGTCATGCAGCGGCTGAAAGAAGAGATCGGGGAAGCCGTCAATTTGATCATTCGCGATGGCGATGAAGCCATTTACGTGGAAAAAGTGGACACTAACGAGCCGGTCCGCGTCTATACCGCGATCGGTCGACGGGCACCGATGTACGCAGGCGCCTGCCCGCGGATTCTTCTCGCACATCTTCCGAGGAGGCAGCGGGAACAATATCTGGAAACGGTCCAGCTGGAGCCGATTGCCAACAATACCATTACGGACAAGGAAGTTTTGCGCAGAGTTCTGGAGGAAGCGCGGCAAACCGGATACACCGTCAGCCACTCCGAGTTGGCCAATTTCACGTCGGCCGTCGCATCGCCGATCTTCGACCACACGGGTCAGGTTGTTGCCGGGCTGAGTATTGTGGGGCCGGAGAACCGTTTTCAGGCCGAACACCTGCCGCGGCTGATCCTGAAGACAAAATCGGCGGCGCAGGAGATTTCCGCCAAACTGGGCTGGAACAAGCCATTGAGAGGAGGTGTGCGGTAATGCCGTTACAACTGCTTCCATTAGGAGATCAGGCAGTGCTGGTACAGTTCGGTACCGCCATACAAACGGAAACGCACGAACGGGTAAAACAACTGTCCGCGTATCTGGAAAAACATCCGCTGCCGGGTATGGTAGAATACATTCCCGCCTACACGACCGTCGCTGTTTTTTATGACGCGGTTCAGGTGTACGAGCAGCAAAAATGGAATACTACAGCGGGCGAAATCCTTCCTGCTTTTGAATGGGTTTGCAGGCGAATTCGAGAAATCGTTTCCCATCTGGGTTCCAGTGTAGCGAGCGAGGGGCGAATCGTGGAGATTCCCGTCTGCTACGGAAAAGAGATGGGACCGGATCTGGGGGACGTCGCCCGGCATCACGGAATCAGCGAAGAAGAGGTCATTTCCATCCACGCCGGCGGAGAGTATCTGGTCTATATGATCGGCTTCGCACCCGGATTTCCGTACATCGGAGGCATGTCCCCCAAAATTGCCACACCGCGCCGCACATCACCCCGTCTCAAAATTCCGGCTGGCTCGGTCGGCATCGCCGGCCAACAAACCGGCATTTATCCCATGGAGACACCGGGCGGTTGGCAGATCATCGGCAGAACGCCGCTGAAGCTGTTTCTTCCGCAACAAGATCCGCCCAGTTTGCTGCGGGCTGGAGATCAGGTGCGATTTGTCCCCATCACCCTGGAGGAGTATTTCGCCTATGAGGAGGGACGCGGATGAGCATACGTGTCATCAAGCCTGGTCTGTTGACCAGCGTGCAGGATTTGGGGCGCTACGGCTACCAGAAGCACGGGGTGATCGTCAGCGGAGCGATGGATCCGTTTGCCCACCGCATCGCCAATCTGCTGGTCGGCAACCAGGAGAGCGAAGCGACACTGGAAATGACACTGTTGGGGCCGACGCTGCAATTTGAAGCTGACGCTCTGATCGCCATCTGTGGCGCTGATCTTTCGCCATCCGTTGGCAGCATCCCACTGCCTCTGTGGAAGCCGATCCTGGTAAAAAAGGGAGAGACGGTACGGTTCGGCGGCTGTCGCAATGGCACCCGGGCGTATTTGGCTGTGGCGGGCGGCTTTCCACTGCCGAAAGTGATGGGTAGCCGCTCCACCTATCTCCGGGCAGGATTGGGGGGATTTAACGGCAGGTCGCTTTTGACAGGAGATGAACTTCCGATCGGAATCCCGTCAGAGCAGGGGCGTCTGTTGATCGGACAGCTTCAATCGCAACGGGGGGAAGGCGCTTTTTCCGCCGCTGAATGGGGAGCTGCACCGGAGCTTATGCCAGCCTACCGGGCACAGCCCGTCATTCGTGCGATGCGCGGAAACCAGTTTGAGTGGTTTTCCCCGGAAAGCAGGGAAGCGTTTTTTACCCGGCCGTTTCGTGTCACGCCGCAGTCGGATCGCATGGGCTACAGGCTGGAAGGACCGACATTGAACCTGGCGGAGAAAAAGGAACTGATCTCTGAGGCAGTCGCTTTCGGCTCCGTGCAGGTGCCGGCAGAAGGCAATCCGATCGTCCTTCTGGCTGACAGACAAACGACCGGCGGCTACCCCAAAATTGCACAGATTGCAACCGTTGATTTGCCCGTAATCGCGCAGACCAAACCGGGAGATACCCTGCGTTTTGAGGAAATCAGCAGGGAAGAGGCAGAGTATTTGTATGTGGAGAGGGAGAATCACATCCGCCAGCTAAAGCTGGGAATCATGTTGAAACAAAGGATAGGAGGCAGATCGCATGTACCAAGTGGATTTGAACTGTGACATGGGGGAGAGTTTCGGGGCGTACCAGATCGGATGTGACGAGGAGATCCTGCCTTACATCACTTCGGCTAATATCGCCTGCGGGTTTCATGCCGGAGATCCTGCTACCATGCGGAAAACGGTCCAACGAGCGCTGTCCCACGGAGTGGAAATCGGGGCACATCCGGGATTGCCGGACCTGATGGGCTTCGGTCGGCGCAACATGGCGATTTCACCTCAGGAAGCATACGACATGGTGGTGTACCAGGTTGGTGCACTGAACGGCTTTATTCAGGCAGAAGGGGGAGTGATGCAGCATGTCAAACCTCACGGTGCGTTGTACAACATGGCTGCTACCCGGGAAGACCTGGCTCGGGCCATTGCCGAGGCCGTCTATCGGGTGAATCCGGAACTGATTTTGGTCGGCTTGGCGGGAAGTCGATTGATTGAGCAGGGCAAAGCGGTCGGACTTCGGGTCAGGAACGAAGTCTTTTCTGATCGCACCTATCAGCAAGACGGCACGCTCACCCCGCGAACACAGCCGGATGCGCTGGTCACAAGCGACGAACAGGCAGTCCGGCAGGTCATCCGCATGGTAAAGGAAGGCAAGGTCTTGTCCCAACAGGGAACAGACATCGCCATACAGGCAGAAACCGTATGCATTCACGGCGACGGAAAACACGCCTTGATGTTTGCTCGTCACATCCGCGAAGCCCTAAAAGCGGCCGACATTGCGGTGCAGGCGATGAAACATAAAAATAACGAATGACGCAGAAGGGGGTTATGTTGTGAGAAAAGAGTCAACCATGAGCCTGCTGTTGGGAGCGGCATTCCTGATGGCCACGTCGGCCATCGGCCCCGGGTTTTTGACCCAGACGACCGTGTTTACCCAAAAGCTTGCAGCCAGTTTCGGATTTGTCATCCTGATGTCGATCATCCTCGATATCGGGGCGCAGATGAACGTCTGGCGGATCATCGCCGTATCGGAAAAACGGGCCCAGGACATCGCCAACATGGTACTTCCCGGCTTGGGATACTTCGTCGCGCTGCTCATCGTGTTGGGCGGTCTCGCTTTCAACATCGGGAATATCGCCGGCGCCGGCCTGGGCATGAACGTCATGTTCGGAATGACTCCGGAGATGGGGGCTTTATTCAGTGCGGTGATTGCCATTGGGATCTTCCTCGTGCGCGAAGCTGGCAAAATGATGGACCGCTTTGCGCAGGTAATGGGCTTTGTGATGATCATCCTGACCGTATACGTTGCGATTGTCTCCGCACCGCCCGTTGGTGAAGCCGTCGTCAAAACGTTCGTTCCGGATCAGATTGACATGCTGGCCATCGTCACCCTGGTGGGAGGAACCGTTGGTGGGTATATTACCTTTGCGGGTGGACACCGTCTGCTTGACGCCGGGGTAAAAGGGGTCTCCGCCCTGCCGGAAGTGACGAAAAGCTCCGTATCCGGGATCGCGATTGCGTCCATCATGCGAATTGTCTTATTCTTGGCAGCATTGGGAATTGTTGCGCAGGGGCTCGTTTTGGACAAGGCCAATCCGCCGGCATCGGTGTTCCAGCTGGCTGCGGGTGAAGTAGGCTACCGGATTTTCGGCGTGGTGATGTGGGCTGCGGCTATTACATCCGTTATCGGCGCTGCCTACACGTCCGTTTCCTTTATTCGGACCTTCCATGAAAAGATCGAATCCGCCCACAAGTGGATTATTGTCGGCTTCATTGCGCTTTCTACGCTTGTCTTTGTTCTGGTGGGCAGACCGGTGAAAATCCTGGTTCTGGTAGGATCCGTGAACGGGTTGATCCTGCCGATTTCACTGGGGGTCATGCTGGTCGCAGCCTACCGCAAAAATATCGTCGGGGATTACAAGCATCCGCTGTGGATGACCATTTTCGGGGGGATCGTGGTCGTTGCCATGGCCATCATGGGTGCCTACACGTTGATCAATGAGATTCCCAAACTGATGCAATAATCGTTTCGTTCCCTGCTCACCGCAGGCTGTAGCCGGCCTGCGGTCTCATATACTCCAAAGAAGAGGTAAAAGGAGGCTGGAAACATGAACAATGTCGAACGTTTGACACCGCAGGAAGCGCGTCAGCTGATGAGAGACAACCGTTGGCAGAAGCCTACTTCAGGGATGGCCAACGGGTACACGCAAGCCAATCTCGTCGTACTGCCGCAAGAGCTTGCCTTTGAATTTCTGTTGTTTTGTCAGCGCAATCCCAAACCTTGCCCCGTGCTGGATGTCACCGAACCCGGTTCGCCTGTTCCGTCGCTGGTGGCACCGGAAGCGGATCTGAGAACCGATTTGCCCAAATACCGGGTCTATCGAAACGGGGAGCTGGCGGAAGAGGTGTCAAGCATCGAGCATCTCTGGCAGGATGACCTGGTTGGGTTTTTGATCGGCTGCAGTTTTACATTTGAACAAGCCCTCCAGGACAACGGTATTCCTGTCCGGCATATAGACCAAGGGTGCAACGTCCCCATGTACGTTACCAATATAGACTGCCAAAAGGCCGGCCGATTCGCGGGGCCGATGGTGGTCAGCATGCGACCCATCCCTCGTGAACAGGTGGTGCGGGCGGTACAGGTGACATCCCGCTTTCCGGCCGTACATGGAGCTCCTGTCCACATTGGAGATCCGCAGGCGATCGGCATACATTCCCTGGAACGACCCGACTTTGGCGATCCGGTTCCAATCAATCCGGGGGAAGTTCCTGTATTCTGGGCGTGCGGCGTCACTCCTCAGGCGGTCGCCATGCACGTCAAACCGTCACTGATGATCACTCACGCACCCGGACACATGTTTATCACTGACTTGCGTGACGAGCAGTTCGGGGTATTGTAAACATGCGTACTGCGCTATCGGCTGTCCAATGGGCCATGTTTATCCTGGCGGGCAGTGTCGTTGCGCCGCTGGCCATCGGTCAGGCCTACGGGTTGACACCACAGGAGATCGCCGAATTTGTCCAACGAACCTTGTTTGTGCTGGGCATTGTTTCGATCTTACAAGCGCTATTCGGTCATCGCCTTCCCATCATGGAGGGACCGGCCGTTCTTTGGTGGGGCGTGTTCCTGCTCTTCGCCCAGCTGTCCTCCGGGATGGGTATGGGCCTTTTGGACATTTTGAAGGCATTTGAACTGGGATTACTGGCCAGCGGTGTCATTTTCCTGCTGATGAGCTTTTTCAAGTGGATGGAGCCCGTTCGCAAGTTGTTTACGCCTACGGTGATCGGAACCTATTTTCTGCTGCTGGTGGCTCAGATGAGCGGTCCCTTTCTCAATGGCATTCTCGGCACTTCGTCACAGACCGTCAACTGGTCGGCGTCAGCGATCTCTCTGGCAACGCTGATCGTCGCAATCACGCTGGCGAGGAGTCGGAACGGACTGCTTCGAAGCTTCTCCGTCCTCATTGCCATTGTCTTCGGCTGGTCGTTGTTTGCATTGGCCGGATTGTACCACCCCTTCGACTCGCAGACGGGCGGGTGGTTTTCTCTTCCGAAGCTCTTTGTCTGGGGATGGCCGGAATGGAACGGCGCCATTTTGTTCACCTCCTTTCTGGTTACGCTGCTTCTGTTAAGCAATTTGATGGCCAGTGTGGAAGCGGTGGAAAAGGTCGTCAAGACGGATGAAACCGCAGACCGCAACCGTTCCGTTCTGGTAATGGGGGGGAGTCAGATGCTGTCCGGCGTCTTCTCCACGGTTGGCTTCGTGCCGCTCTCTTATACCGCCGGGTTTATCCTGACCACCAAAATGAAAGAAAAGCTGCCGTTTTTGCTTGGCAGTCTGCTGCTTCTTCTCATTAGTTTTTTTCCGCCGGTAACCATGTGGTTCGCATCCATTCCCGTACCGGTAGGTTATGCCAGTGTGTTTCTTTCCTTTGCCAACATGATCGGGATGGGCCTAAAAGAACTTGCCGACACCGGCCTCGATGAGCGGAACCGCTATGTGGTCGGGATTTCGTTGATGACAGGGATGGGCAGCATGTTTCTTCCCGCTGCGTTCTTGTCGCAGCTTCCGGCATTCATCAGTCCGCTTGCGAGCAACGGGCTGCTGGTAGGAGTGTTCACCTGTATCCTGCTGGAGCAAGCCACAAAGGTGAGAGATGATGCTGGAGCGGGAGTGAAAAGAACAAAGCCGACGGTTTACCGCTCTGGCAGCGAATGGCTGGATCGGGTGGAGGAGACTAGGAACAAATGGTCGAGATAGCCGGAATTCATTTGCAATTGCGAATACCTCAAATCTACTAGTAGCTTGCATGGAAACCTGCTAGAATCTGTTTCTAAAAAGGGAGAAAAACCATGCAGGGCTTGTCAATAAAACAGCTTGTCTTTATCAGCTTCATGTTGTTTTCCATGTTTTTCGGGGCAGGAAATCTGATTTTCCCTCCGTTTCTCGGGTATAACGCCGGCGAAAACGTCTGGCTGGCCTTGGCCGGATTTATCGTCTCCGCGGTCGGGCTGCCGATCCTGGGGGTAGCGGCAGTTGCCAAAGCCGGCAGTTTCCAGGCGATGGCGCGTCGCGTCCATCCATCCTTCGCTGTCCTGTTTCCGATGCTGATCTACGTATCAATCGGGCCAGGTTTGGCCATCCCGCGTGCGGGAAGTTTAGCCTTTGAAATGGGGATGGGCCCGTTTTTGCCTGCGGAGTGGAGCGGCAGTCCAGTCGCCTTGTTTCTGTACACGGTCGTTTTTTTCAGCTTCGTTTGGTGGTTGAGCCTGTCTCCGTCCAAATTGGTGGACCGGTTCGGGAAAATGCTCACACCCCTATTATTGGCACTGATCATGGTGATTTTTGTGAAAAGCTGGTTCTCACCGTTGGGAGCTGCCGGGGAACCGGATGAGAATTACCTGTCACACCCCGCATTTCAAGGATTTTTGGATGGCTACCTGACAATGGACGCGCTGGCTGCTCTCGTGTTCGGGATCGTCGTGGCGGATGTGCTTCGATCAAAAGGTGTACAGAACAGCAGCCAACTGTCGAGATACATGATGGCAGCCGGTCTCGGTGCAGGGCTGCTTCTTGCCGCGATCTACATCATACTGGGGTACCTTGGCGCATCGAGTGGAGCTTTACCTGATGCGAAAAACGGTGCAAACATCCTTACCTACGCAGTACATCAGTTGTTTGGCACGAGTGGCGCCTTGATTTTGGGGCTGGTCTTTACACTTGCCTGCTTCTGTGTATCCATCGGGCTTGTCACCTCGTGCAGCCAATACTTCACGGCAGTCTTTCCACGCATATCCTATGCGACATGCGTAAAGCTCCTTTGCGCAGGCAGCATGCTGATCGCCAATCTGGGATTGACGCTGATTCTTCAGGTGTCAGTACCGATTTTAGGTGCGATTTATCCCGTTGCGATCGTGCTGATCGTACTAGCCTTACTGGATCGCTCCGGCAATAAATCATCAGCAGTCCACCGGGTAACGGTGGGATTCGTCGCCCTGTTCAGCGTAGGGGACATGATCAATGCGATGTTTTTGTCCCGCGCTTGGGACCCGTTCTTTGCAACCATGCCGCTCCATGAAAAAGGTGTAGGCTGGTTGATGCCCGCTCTTGTCGGGATTGTCCTGGGTTACGGGTTGGACAAATGGACAGACAAACGAAAGCCGGAGGAAATTCGACCGGCACAAACGATGTAAGAATGGAAAGAGGGACTCTTCACTCAGGGTCCCTCTTCTTTCGTTAACCGGAGGTCTGCAGGATGTAAATGTGGCTCTCCTCACTGTAACGGTATATCTGGTAGAAGCTCTGTCTCGTCATGGGAACTGACAGGTTTTTTCGATGGTACGTTTCCCGCAGTGTCGTATAAAGCAACCTCCGCCCGTCCTGATCCAACAGGACACTGCCCGTTTCATAAAAGAGCGGGGGAACCTCGGGGAGCATTTTCACATAGGTAGCCATGCCGTTCCATACTTCTTTGTATCCAGAAGGCGTCTGACGAATGATAAAATGTTCGTCGCGCAAAATTCCTGGACTGCTGCCAGCCCGTCCGCTCACTACAATTGCCAAGTCGCCATAGACCTGAACGAAGTGGACTGGGATTTCTTTCACATACACTTCGCGGTAGGTGCCGTCGATCCGTTTATACAAGATAAAGACACCCTGTTTGTTGAACTCATTGACATAAGCCGCCACCAATGGAAAACGTTCTCCACGCAAGGATACGACCATGACCTTGATATCCTCGTGTTTGACCTTACTGGCGGGCGTAACTTTTGACTGAACCGAACCATATAACCAGTCGGGGATCAATGGCTGAAGGTGCTGATTGACGGTTGGCCTTCTCAAAAAGCCGAACATCCGAAGGAACCTCCTTTCCCGCTAGGCTTGGAAGAGAAGATCGTCTGTGTATGAATTCTCCTCCTTTTTGTCTGTATCAGGAGCAGGGTATTCAGTCAGATAGGCAAATGTGCCTGACAGCTAATGGTCTGCAGACCGCTGCAAAAGAATCTTCAACAAAAAGGCTTGCCGCAAGTGGGCAAGCCTTTCGATCATCTTTACTGAACGTTGCGCTGTTCAACGTCTTTCACAGCTCGGTAGATCAGTTCAAACAATTCGTCTATGTCCTGTTCTTCGATGCAGGAGAAGGCCACGCGAAGGTCCGTCTCGCCCAGGGCAATCGTCCCTACGCCGTATTGCTGCAAGAGGTGAACGCGAAGCGACTCGGCATCGACGGTTTTCAATTTCAGGCACATGAAATAGCCGGAATTGAACGGGTAGTATTCCCAGGCATCGTCGAATTTGCCGCTGTCCAGCAAGTTCTTGACCCGGTTGGCGCGGGCTTTCATGATGTTGAATTTCTCCAGCTTTTGATCGTGGAATTCCGGTGATTTCAGGGCTTGGAGGACAAAGGTTTGTGACGGATGCGGTCCGCTCGAGATCGTGGCACGGATGATACCCAAAGTCTTTTGTTCCAGTGCCTGCAAGAGAGCGTCGCTTTTTCCAGCATAGGTGATGAAACCGACGCGGAATCCCCAGACGTATTCTTCCTTGGTTGCCCCGTCCACCTTGATTGCCAGAACGCGAGGGTGCAGGTCGCTCAATGCGCCAAACAGGGATTCGTGCAGTGAACCTTCAAAGAACAGTCCGAAGTAGGCATCGTCAGTTACGGCCACGACATTTATACCCGCTTCCGCTGCATCTTTTATCGCCGCAACGATTTGCTTCCCTTCCTCGAGTCCAGGAGTATAGCCGGTTGGGTTATTGGGGAAGTTCAGCACGACGATGGCTTTTCCTTTTTCCTTTTGGGAGAGAATGGCATCACGCAGCCCGTCTGCATTGAATGTGCCTTCGGCGTTGTATAACGGGTAGTTGACGATTTCGGCCCCTCTGCGAACGCCGAAGGTCAGCTCGTAATTCTCCCAGTTTTTATCCGGGATAATGACGGAGTCGCCAGCGTCCGCAAACAGATCTGCGACGATGCTGAGTCCATGCGTAAGCGCATTGGTTACGATGGGGTTTCCAAATGTTTTACCCTTAAGGGACGGGTTCTCTTGAATCATCTTTTCCCGCCATACGCTGCGCAGTTCCGGTTTGCCCGCCGGTGGAGCGTATTCGTAAATGTCTTTTGGAGAATACGCCGACAGAGTGTCCTGGATGACCTTCAGATGCATGGGCTGACCGTTTTCCAAAGCGATGCCGATCGTTGCATTGTACTTGTGGGCCTTTGCCTTGGCTTCGGCGGATTGGCTCAAAATGCCTTCCTTCGGGAAGTAGATCAGTCTGCCAAGGTCGGACAACATTTCGTACACATGTGCGTTTTCGCGTTGAAGCGTTTCGTTGAGTTGTTTGGCTAGTAGGTGCATAGTGAATTTCCTTCCATTCATTGAGAATTCATATCTTCTATCATACCATGTTGAACCAAAAGTGATAAAAAATATGTCGTTGATCGGGAAAAAATTCTTTGTTTGTTATAATGGTTCGTACATATCAGGACTATTGCTACGACAAGCCTCGTTTGATCGGTGTTCGTATCGGAAACAAAATGTTTGCAGTCGATGTTTATTACAGGTTTGAGCCGATTCAAACGGGTACCCGATTACAGTACGAGTGTCATCTCACCTATTCCAACTGGTTTGCAAAATTCATGGGGCGTATGTTTGGCTGGTTAACCCGAAGAATTTTAACAAAGCAGATGACCATGTTAAAGGCATTGGCAGAACGAACCTCGGGTACCAACAGAACTTGACGATGGTCGAATACAAGGTTAACATGATTTTGGGACATCTCTTTTATGATCGATGTCCATCTTTTATTTCAATGGTTACTTACTTATTCAATAATATTTGGATAATACAGAAAGTTTACATTTTTTAATGAGGTGAAGTGATGGAAAACATAACTATTGAAATTGTGAAGGATGGAAACATTGAGCAGTGCAGAGAGTTGTGCAACGAACTCATGGCCTTTCAAAAATCAAAGGCTACGATCGCACCAGAGAAATTTGACACGATGAACTTTGACACAAGAATGAAAAAAAGCTATGAAAGTTCGTTAGAAAGCCAGGTTATTGTTGTGAAGGACGATGGTATTCCTGTTGGGTATGTTTTCTCTACCATAGATAATATTGAAAACAGTAGTAAGAACACTTATCCAGAATGGGCTCCCGTAGAAAATATTGAAAACTGTATAGGCTTTTATCCAGATTGGGTTAATCTCCCCAAAAAGATTGGTTGCTTAAATAACTTGTATGTACGTGATCAATATCGTGGCATGGGACTTGGCTCCAGACTGTTTGAAATGTCTATGGACTGGCTTGAGAGCTTTCCCGATGTTGATTTAGTATTTATTTATGTTTCAAATGGCAACGATGAAGCGCTTGATTTTTACCTCAGTCGTGGTTTCATCTTTAGTCACGATGTTTTTGGCGGCTTTATCAAGGCTGTCTATAAGTTTAAAAAATAAAAGACTTGAGTAAGCGATCATTATAAACTCATGCCAAGTCGGGTATGAGTTTTTGTTTTATCATTGGGCTATGATAAGGTAGAAAATGCATTTGACATAACACCAAAAGGTGTTATATTCATTTATGACACCAAATGGTGTTATAAAAATATTTGGAGGCATGGTTATGCAAACACAGGGAACATTGCCAGAAATCCGGAAAACAGTTATACTCAATGCTCCGATTGAAAAAGTATGGAATGCTGTTGCAACAGCAGAAGGTATTGCCGCATGGTGGATGCCAAATACTTTTGAACCTATTTTGGGACGAGACTTCATCCTTCATGCAGGTCCATTCGGTGATTCACCTTGTAAAGTAACGGAACTCGACCCTCCGAACCGTGTCGGTTTTGACTGGGGGAAGGATTGGCACCTTGTTTTTGAATTAAAAAAATTAGAAGATGGAAAAACAGAGTTCACCCTGATTCATTCTGGCTGGGATACAGAGAAAGTCACAGAGTTTGGGCAACCACACTCAGTCGTTCGTGGCATGATGGACGGCGGGTGGGAGAAAATTGTCAAAGAGAAACTCCCCGCATTTATCGAGGCATAAATTGGTCGCATCCCCGTCCAAGCACGATGTATTTCAGGCAATTGCCGACCCAACTCGCCGCAGTCTGTTAAAATTGCTTGCTGACAAGGAAATGCCCATTACCGCCATTACGGAATGCTTCCCGATTAGCCGTACTGCTGTGAACAAGCATCTGCATGTTCTTTCCGAAGCGGGCCTTGTCAGTAGTCAGAAGGTCGGACGGGAAACTCGGTACAAACTTCAGCCAGAACCTCTGGTCGAACTAAAAGAATGGCTTGCCTTTTTTGAACAATATTGGGATGAAAAACTGTCTGCTCTCAAAAACTTTGTAGAGGCGGATAACGATTCGTGATGAGAAGAACATTCCCTGCTTGAACCATATATCGAATATGGCTAAATGGCACTAACACGCATTCGTTAGTGTCTTTTTTCTTCTCGATTGGGTAAGATTAACATTAATGTGAACAAGTAATGGAGGATTACATAATGGTGGTGAAAGAAGGACAGCAGCCTAACAGATTGATAAATGAAAAATCTCCATACCTGCTGCAGCACGCCTACAACCCGGTAGATTGGTTCCCATGGGGAGAAGAAGCTTTCAACAAAGCCAAACAGGAAGATAAACCGATCTTCCTCTCCATCGGCTACTCTACCTGCCATTGGTGTCACGTCATGGAGCGGGAGTCGTTCGAGGACGACGAAGTCGCCCGTCTGCTCAATGAAAAATTTGTCTCAATCAAAGTGGACCGGGAAGAGCGGCCGGATGTGGACCACATCTACATGACCGTCTGTCAGGCGATGACCGGACAGGGAGGATGGCCGCTCACCGTGATCATGACGCCCGAGAGCAAGCCGTTTTTTGCAGGCACGTATTTTCCCAAGGAATCAAAGTGGGGACGTCCCGGCCTGATGGACATCCTCCGTCAGGTTTCCGCGGTCTGGGAGCATGAAAGGGATCAGATCACTAAACGGGTGGAGTACATACACGAGAAACTGACGCCCCATATGACCCGCACGGATCCTGGCACCCTGACAAGCGAAACGCTGCAGGAGGCGGTAGAGCTGTACCGACGCCAGTTTGATCACGTATACGGCGGTTTCGGTGACGCGCCCAAGTTTCCGACACCGCACAACCTGCTGTTTCTGTTGCGTCAATCACGGGCGACAGGCGATTCAGAGGCCCTCTCGATGGTGGAAAAAACGCTCTCGGCGATGCACCAGGGCGGCATTTACGACCACGTAGGCTTCGGATTCGCCCGGTACTCCGTGGACAGGGAGTGGCTGGTTCCCCACTTCGAAAAAATGCTGTATGACAACGCGCTTCTCGCCTATACCTACCTGGAAGCCTTTCAGGCGACGGGAAAGCCGGCCTATGCCAAGGTGGCGAAAGAGATTTTCACCTATGTTCTGCGGGATATGACAGACCCTGCCGGCGGGTTTTACTCGGCGGAGGATGCCGATTCAGAAGGGGAGGAAGGAAAATTCTACGTTTGGGAGCCTGACGAAGTTCTTGAAGTGTTGGGGGAGGAACTGGGTTCCCTCTACTGTGACGTGTACGATATTACGGTTCACGGCAACTTTGAAGGACACAGTATCCCCAATCTGATTCGCTCCGGCAGCGTCAGCGAAAAGCATAGAGAAAAGCTGGAAGAGGCAAGGGTGAAGCTGTTCGAGCATCGGGAAAAGCGCGTGCACCCAGGCAAGGACGACAAGATCCTCACAGCCTGGAACGGCTTGATGATCGCCGCTTTGGCCAAAGGCGGGTTGGTTTTGGGGGAAGAGAAGTACCTGCATGCGGCGAAAAAGGCGGTCGGTTTCATCCTTGACCATCTGCAAAACGAACAGGGAAGACTGCTGGCCCGCTACCGGGGTGGCGAGGCCGCTTACCTGGGGTACGTGGATGATTACGCCTTCTTCATTTGGGGACTGCTGGAGCTGTTTGACGCGACACAGGAGCCGACCTATCTGCAAGAGGCGCTCCGCCTGAATGATGACCTGCTGCGATTGTTCTGGGACGATCAGGCTGGAGGGCTGTTCTTCTACGGCAGCGACGGTGAGCAGCTGATCGCCCGACCGAAGGAAATTTACGATGGGGCGACGCCCTCCGGAAACGGCGTCTCAGCGTATAATTTCTTGCGGCTGTTCCATCTGACGGGTCGGACTGAGCTGGGTGAAAAAGCCGAGCAATTGCTTAAAGCCTTTGCCGGAGGGATCCAACACTACCCGATTGGCTACAGCTTTTCGCTGTTGGCGCTGCAGCTTGCCACGGGACGAGTGCGGGAAATCGTAATCGCCGGCAAGGCGGAAGACGAGTGGACCCAGTCGTTCCTGCAGGTTGTCCGACGAGTGTACGATCCGTTCGCTCTCGTCATCTTGCATGACCCTGCCGGCCCGCTTGGAACCGTAGCGGAAGCGGTGAAAGACAAACAGATGCAGGCGGGAGAAGTGACTGCCTACATCTGTGAACATTTCGCTTGTCAGGCGCCGGTAACCTATCTGGAACGGTTTCGTGAACAGGTGTCTCAACGGTAGAGACGCTGAGGCAGGGAGATGCGCACCATCGTGGCCAAACCGAGGTATCCGAAAAGCGGATAGAGGAACAGCAGCAGCTGTGAATAGCCCACGAGGCAAAACAGGAAGCTTGCCAAAAACAACGCCGTGTAGATGCGCTGCTCCGATATGGGCAGCAGTTCGCGAAGCTGTTGGGTGATGCCGAATACATTGGAGATCAGTGTGGTGAAGATTTCCGAGTACAGGACGAAGACGAAGAACAGCTGCAGCCAATCGTTCCATTGGTCTGTGATGTAGACGATCGGAATGTCCATCAACCGGACATCATCCCAATTCGCCAGCATCGCGGCATGGGCGATCATGAGCAAAAGGCCGAGGCTGCCTCCGCCGATGACGGCAGCCCGCTTCAGTACCAGTCGCTCGCGAATCGTACAGCCGATGGGAATCAGAACAGATTGCGCCATCGCCAGATTAAACGAGACGTACAGGACGGCTTTCCAGAGAAAGGTATAGGTCGTTGGAGCGGTTACCGGCAGGGGAGACTCGGCTTGGCCGGTAAACAGGATGAGACAGGAAAAGAGCAGCATCGTCGGCACCACAACGGAGTTTACCGCAAGCAGCCGCTCGAGCCCCTGTCTCAGCACGAAGTAACCAAACAGGGCGGTCAGCGACGTCCCTGCCACATAAGGCAATTGAAACTGTTCTTCCAGGACGGACCCTGCGCCGGCGAGCATGACGGTGGTGACGCCGAACAACGTGAGGAAGACGAGCAAGTTGATGGCCCGGCCAATCGTCGGTCCGAACAACCGCTGATTGAACGATTCGTACGAGGGTGTTTTCATGCAGGAGGAGAGCCACATCATTTTATAGCCCAGCCATACAAACAAAATGGTGGAAAGGAGGATTCCCAGCGTCCCCCAGTGTCCGTACGAAGTGAAAAAGGCGAGGATCTCCTGTCCGCTGGCAAAGCCTGCACCGACAATCGTGCCGATGTAGGTGGCGGCGATTTGAAAGCTTTTTCCCCACAGCTTCATCCCATGCCAATTCCTTTCCCGCAAGATCTGCTAGTACAAGTGTATGAGGCATGGCCGAAAACAGAAGGGGAATTGATGGAGAAACGGGCGGATATCTCACCGCCCGTGAGACTGTCGAAAAAGGGATTGTGTCTATTCGGGATCGATTTCTCCGCTTCGCTCGGCCCTCCTCCCCGCAGGGATGTGTCACTGTCCGCTCCGCGGCGATTCGCGGGGGCAGCGTCAAAGTAGCGTCGCTACGATATCGTTTCAGAGGTGACGCTGCGGATCCCCGCGCCCACCCCGCTCCGCTAGCGGGTCGTCACAGCTCGCGGGTAGCTGGAGAAATCGGTCCCTCACACATACATACGGGTTTGTCGACAGACTGACGGGCGGATATCTCACCGCCCGTCTTATTTTAGTGTATAAGCGTACTATGTCAATTAGTTTTTTCGCCCTTTTTGAGAATGGCAAACACACCTAACGTAATTTT